>CALDFV010000157.1 GCA_937942145.1 uncultured Opitutaceae bacterium | reverse complement strand
TATTTGTACAATAACATCGACGACTATAAACAGCGCGGTGTAGAGACATCTTTAAATGGAGAGTTTGCTCTTGCCTTTGCCGACGGCGCATTTGGCCTAACCCGACGGGTTAGTGATAGCTTCGCCATCATAACCAATCATCGAGCGTGGCGGGATGTTAGCCTAGGAATTAATCCCACACTGGACGGCTACGAGCATAGATCCTCTCCCGGAATTCTGAAGCCAGTACTATCGGATCTGCGTTCCTATCGAGAGTCTCAAGCGATTATTCGACCACTGGAGGGAGACACATTTTTAGAGGACGAAGAATTCTATTTCCTACCGTCGTACAAACGGGGAATAAAATTAACGATCGGAAACGAGTTCATCTACTCCTTCCGTAGCACCCTACTCTACTGGAACGAACAATCGGTATCCTACAAGACACTAAAGATTACTGGAGAAGGAGTGCCTGAAATTCTAACCTTCACCAATCGATCGGGGAAATTTGTCGTTACAGGACTGAAACCGGGTACCTACCAGGTCAAGGTGACCGGGATTAATGAAGACGCGTACTTCGTGATTACGGGAGACCAAAAACTGGCCTTCGAAGCGCAGCTTATCCTATCCGACCCTCTCGCTTCGAAACCGCAGTGATGACTCTGCATCTGGCCGTTAGGGTGAGTCGCGCGATTGTTCCGGAGCCTTATGCAGGCTATCGTATCCATAAGTAGCTAAGCCGATCCAAATACAGGAAAACGCAAACAATCGGACTCCGCCAAATGGCTCTCCAAAGACAAACACCGCTATGACCAATGCCATGGTTGGCATGATGTACTGCAGGAGCCCCATAGTGGTAAGAGATACGCGACGAACTGCGTAACTATACAAGAGTAAGGGAATCAGAGTAGCCACTCCAGTAGACACGATAAGCCAATCATAGCCAGCGCCCTGAGTTCCCCAGACCAGTTCGCCTTTTCTCCCGAACCAGAAAAGCGCTATTAACGCAAACGGAGCTAAGAGGGTCATTTCCATCCCGAGACTGGAAAAAATTCCGAGCTTCGATCGTTTCTTAACAACGCTGTAGCTACTCCACGTTAAAGCAATTCCAGTCGCGATATAAGGAAAGTCATTCAAGTTGAACGCTAGTCGCCCTACTCCCACAGCCGCCAAGATAATCGCAAATAGCTGCAGGTAATTCAGGGTCTCTTTCTCAAAAACGCGTCCCCAAAATATGGTTGCGAAGGGACATAAAAAGTAGCCCAGACTAGCATCTGTAATTCGCCCATTGGTTACGCCGTAAACAAACAAATACCAGTTAAGGGCAAGAAGGGAAGCCGCGACCAAATGCCACTTGATAATATACCAGTCGCGAAATGCCTTTAGATACTCAGACAGGTTTCCTCGAAAGTAAATAACCACCACCATTGCGACCAGCGTCCAAACAACCCGATGCATGAGGATCTCCTCAGATTCAACTTTATCAAGCCAAGTCCAGTAAAAGACAATCAGCCCCCAATAGACATAACACCCAATCGCGGCTAGTTTTCCCATAGTCTGAACAGCGCCCTAAAGTTTGCGTCAACGATTGCCGCCAGTTCTTCCACCGCCACTCTTCTCATCTTGGCAACGAAATCGTATATTTTGATGAGATTGTCCGGTGAGTTGATCGCCTCTCCCTCAGAGTCGTAAGTCGATTCAGACCGAAGCGGTTCCGGTCCCAGCATGTCCGGAGCGTCCGTCTCGATCAGCAATCGATCCCAGGGCACTGCCAGAAAGGCATCCCGCTTTTTTCGTTTACCCTTACCAGCGAAGTAGCCTGAAAAGGAAAAACGCGCTCCAAGAGCAACGAAAGATTCAATCATTTCCCTAGGCCCACCATACGAGTGCAGCAGAAATCCGGGCTCGTAAGGGCCCTCCTTTTCCAGCAGTTCCAAGAGGAGCCCCCAAGCTCGTAAACAATGAATGGAAACTGGTAATTCCGCCTCTCGAGCCCGCCTAAATTGAAAAAGAAACGCATCCTTTTGAGCTTCCGTATCATAATTCTCAATCCAACGATCTAGCCCAATTTCGCCGACCGCGCATTTTCCTGTATCAATATGTTTCAAAAACGCAGCCTTCCAATCATCACCCACTGTATTCACATACCAAGGATGTAGACCAATTGACGGTATCACGCTTTCAAATTCGTTTCCTAAAAACAAAACGCGCTCCCAATTGCTTGGCTGCGTACCATTCACAACCCTTCTTCGAATTTCGCTGGCATCGAGCGAATCGCGATTCTCGTCAAGCCATGGTGCCAATCGAGCATCCTGCAGGTGGCAATGAGCATCATCGTAGACTATCGAGTTCTTTTGCACAAGACTGAGTGGCTTAGCCGCAGCTACGGTCTTTCTATTTCGAACAGGTCATGCGTTCGCGTATAGCCAGCCGGTCCATGCATACGGCCAACCGTTCCAATTTTGTCGGTCAAAATCCGCTCGGAGTCGGTATCATAGAATTCATCGTCTACCCCTCCATGAAGCACGGTTCCCAAAATGAGCCGATTGACCCCAATTTCCTGGATTGAAAGTCTCCGGCACTCCAGATGAACGGGTGACTCCGCTATTCGCGGAGGAGCGACTGAGATAGAGGGAACGGTTGAAAGCCCCACCGCCTCCAATTCGCTTTCACCGTGAGCATATTCAAATGAAGTCTGCACCATTTTTTCGGCCAGTTTCTCCGTCACCATATTGATAACAAATTCGCCATTGTCGGAAATATTCCGGACCGTGTCCTTAGGCGAGTCATCTCTTCTCGCTCCTATTCCCAAGGCCACCACCGCTGGGTTCGACCCAAAAACATTGAAGAAACTGAAGGGAGCCGCATTCACCTTCCCTTCGGAATTTACGGTCGTCACCCAGGCGATCGGACGCGGTACCACTGTGTGGGTCAAAAACTGGTAGCGCTCTAAAGCGGTTACAGATTCAAAATCGATTTCCATAGCATGCTCTCTGAAGACGATTCCCCAAAGCGGCAACAGGAAAACCATGGAACCCATTCAGTCCCAGCAATCAATTGGAGATCTGGCAGCATAGAAAAAATCGGTATCTCAAACCTGAAACCCTAGCCCTATTTCTTGGCTTTCTCTGTGGGTAAGCCCGCCTGTCCGTCCTTCAATTTCCTGCCTCGATCGCTTCTAATGAAGAGCCAACAACCAATCCCCTGATAAATGAAATTCGGTATCCAGAAAAGCAAATCGGGCCGATACTGGTGCAGGCCATCCATCCAACTGATCGACATCATCATAATATAATAACCCAACGCCAGACCCATCGCCAAAAACAAGTTGGCCGAAGTCTCTTGCCGGGAGCTCCTTATACCTAGCGGAACTCCGATCATAGCAAACGAGATGACCGAGAAACCCATAGCAAATTTCTCGTGGAAAGCCATCTTCGCTTTGTGGTAGCGCTCCTCGCCCGCTTCTCGAATTTCCGGATTGCTGGAACTCATCTCTGCCAGCGCATCCGACTCGACACCTTGCAGTTCTTGGAAGGTCATCCATTTCAGTTTTTTCTGGAAGGTTACCTTCCCGAATATCTCGTCCAGCGGTAGCACCAAACTAGTCGTTTCGAAAGACAGCGCGGTGCGGACTTTCCGGAAATCTTCTGGCGATTCCGGATCACGGGCTTCAAACGACCCCCGGTAGGGAACCAGCACCAGTGTATTCTGATCTTGATTGTATCGCACTTCCCCGGACTCCGCCCGGATGAACTGCTTGACCCTGTTTTCGTCATCTAACTGCCAAATCCAAAGGTCGTTGAGCTCATCGCCATTCTTGTCGCCTACATAAATAACGAGACCTGAAAAACCTCTGACAAATGTCTTCTCCTGGATAAAGCTGAGTGGGTTTTTCTGGATAATCGCCTCTTTCTCCTGTCGGAAGGAAGCCATCGCTCTTGGCCCGTAATAGAAATTCACTAACAAGGAAACCATCGCTCCCAGTATTGCAAAAATAATTACAGAACTCGAAAGCCTGAAAATACTTACCCCGGCAGATCGGAGTGCCGTCACTTCATTCTGAGCGGACAGCCTTCCCATTGTCAGCAGTATCCCCGTCAAGAGCCCAACTGGCAATGCATAGACCAGCAAATCAGGAAAACGCAATTGGATCAACCGCAGGAAAATCGGGATCGTCATATGCCCTTCCGCTAGCAGATCGAGCATGTCCTTGACCACGGCCCCCATAAGTAGCAAAAACGCGAACATGGCCACCGCGCCCATACTCGTCACAAACGCCCCTTTAAAGATATACCGATGAATCAAGTTCACAGGGCTCGTAGACTTGCGCGAAGGCAAACTTGTTCAAGCAATAAGTCCGAAAGGAACCTGATAGGTAGAGCTAGACAAATTTGATTCATTGACACATCCCTTCTATAGCTCGCAGCCAGCGCCATGAAATACGTTCCTGAAAAACAGCCCATCTACGGCGAAAGCCTTGATTCCCTTCAGAATCGCTTCGCTGAAATCGGTGAACCGCGATTCCGGGCAAAACAGGTGCTGGACTGGCTTTACAAAAAGCGAGCTCGATCCTGGGAGGAAATGAGCAACCTGCCCCAGCCCCTGCGAAGCCGTCTGGAACAGGAATTCGAAATTGCTCCCACCAAGCGAATCTTAGCCAAAGAGTCCTCGGACGAGACCGAAAAACTCCTCCTGGAAATGGGCGACCGCTCCCTCGTGGAAACCGTTGTCATCCGAGCCCCACAGATTGGTGTCGGCCAGAAGAACTCACGCAAAACCATCTGTATTTCGACTCAAGTCGGCTGTGCCTACGGCTGCCGCTTCTGCGCCTCGGGACTGGCCGGATGGAAGCGCGACCTCAGCGTCGGTGAGATTGTATCCCAGCTCATCCACGTCTGCCACCTCGAGGACGAAACGACCCAAAGAGCCCGCGAGGAAATCGCCTCGTTCGACAATATTGTAGTAATGGGAATGGGAGAGCCCATGGCCAACTACGAGAACCTCCTGCCTGCGCTTCGCATACTCAATGCCCCCTGGGGTCTAAATTTCGGAGCGCGACGCATCACGATCTCCACCTCTGGTATCGTTCCCAAGATCCTCGAGCTTGCCAACGAACCTGAGCAATTTCGGCTCGCCGTTAGCCTCCACGGAGCAACCAACGACGTCCGGGAACAAATCATGCCGATCAACAAGCGCTATCCACTCGAGGAACTCATTCCCGCTATCGAACGATACGCTTCGACGAAAGGACGTATGGTCACTCTGGAGTTCATTCTAATAGAAAAGATCAACGACACCTTCGAACAGGCGGAGGCACTCAGCAAAATCGCCCTGAAACTAAACGCCCACGTAAACCTCATACCCTACAACACCGTCCCCGGTCTTGACTGGAAAAGACCTAGCCTAACCCGCCAAGATAGCTTCTACGAACGACTGAAACGCAAAGGCGTGAGCACCACCATCCGACGGGAGAAAGGTCATGATATCGCGGCGGCCTGCGGACAGCTGAAGCTCAAGACCGAGCAGTCGTCCTAAATAAGAGCTGCCTTCCTCATCCCAAGACGCTCGAATTCACAGAATTTTAGGATTGCGTTCAGCTTTTTATTTTTACATATCAATAAATCAACATACGTTGATATATATGTCTAAACAACAGACAATCTCAGAACTTTTGTCGATTGGGAGGCCCCTACTTTCAGTCGAATTCTTTCCGCCTAAGTCAGAGGAATCCATCGAGCCACTCGTTGGAGCTGGCAAGCGAATCTCCACCTGCAATCCTGATTTCGTCTCCGTCACGTACGGAGCGGGTGGCAGCACTCGAGACCTGTCGGCCACGGTTAGCAAGCGAATGAAGAACGAGGTGGGCCTCAGCGTAATGCCCCACTTAACTTGCGTGGGATCGACCCAAGAGGAACTCGGAGAGATCATCGACGACTTCTATGCCGAAGGATACCGAAACATCATGGCTCTGCGAGGCGACCCCCCTCATGGCCAGTCTGCCTTTCAGGTCACCCAAGGAGGTTTCAAATACGCATCCGATCTCGTGGCTTTCATCAAGGATCGCCATCCTGATATTTGTCTCGGGATCGCCGGCTACCCAGAAAAGCATCCTGAAGCGGCTTCGCTTGACGCGGATCTGGACGCCCTGAAAATCAAGGCCGATGCCGGAGGCTCATTTATCACGACGCAGCTCTTCTTCGAAAACGCAGCGTATTTTGAATACATTGACCAAGTTCGCGCCCGAGGAATTGAGCTTCCCGTAATTCCGGGAATCATGCCTGTTCTCGCGCTTAAACAGATTAAGCGAATCACCCAGCTTTGCCATTCCGAGCTTCCTGCAGAACTGGAAGCGAAACTGAGCGCGGTGGAGTCCGACCCCGAAGCCGTCAGAAGAGTCGGTGTTGAATGGGCAATGCGTCAGGTGGAAGAGCTCATTGAAAAGGGCGCTCCCGGAGTGCACATATATGCCTTAAATAAGGCGAAGTCCGCGATCGAGATTATCAACGCGGCAAGAAACGCTTAGAGCGCTACAGCCCGTTTCTCAACCTCCGGCGAACACGACCCGAAAACCGGCGGACTCCAGGATATCTCGCATCTCCTCTCGCTTATCTCCTTGGATCTCAATGGCGCCGTTCTTCAGTGTGCCCCCAACACCGCAGCGTTTTTGCATGTTCTTCTTGAGGGAGTTCTTTTCCTCGACTGAAATTCCCACGAAATTCTTGGCGATCGTTGACCAGCCGCCACTCCCCGCCGAACGTTGCCGCACCACGTCCACTCGACCTCGGCTCTTCTTCTTTTGCTCGCTCGGCTCTTGAGTCTTTTCGACTTCAAGTGGGTTCGAAAGAACGGAGTTTTCCGGAAGCCCACTCGAATCCAACGCCCCAAAGGGACTCACATTCAGTTCGTTTCTCGAACCTTCTACCGCGATCTTTTTGCTCTTCTTACCCATCAAGTTCTACTAGATTCTACTTTCCGCAAATACCTTTTGGGATCCCGTCCTTCCCTTCCAGGTACATTTGAGCCTTTTCGTAACTCCTCCGAGAAAGATAGTGCACGAGCTGCGGATCCAGTTCGCTGCGGTGCAAGCCCACCAATTCGTCCATAGTCCTCAAACTGCCGGTTATGGCGCTCGCATCGGAGTTCTTTATCCCCTGCTGCAATGATGACAGCGTTTCCTTTAGCCTTTCTTCAATCATGTCCCCCTAAAATTCAATTAGTAATACCAATGCAAACCTCCCTGGCTATTCTTTTTCGATCATCGAGGTTCTCAGCCGAATGAATCGGAAAATAACTGTTCTATTCAATACAGTTAGTCTTGCTGGACAAGGAGCTTCTTGCGAACGTCACTCCGAAATTTTACTGAAGCTGTGAAAAATACAAACCGCTTTTCCGCGAATAAATTCAAATGGTAACGATCGCATCGCGCTCCAACGCCGAACTCATAGAATCCTACTATGAAAAATGGAAAAGCGACCCACGCTCCGTCGAGCCTCAGTGGGACGCATTCTTTGAGGGCTTCGAGCTAGCGCAAACGCTCCCGCGCAAGTCAAAGGCTCAAGGTCAAGACTCGGAAAAGGCCTCGAAACAGATGCATGTTTCGAGCCTCATCTACGGCTATCGAAGTCTGGGGCATTCCCAGGCAAACTTGGATCCGCTGTCTGGCCCACCCCCGCACAATCCCAATCTGGAACTTTCGGAATTCGGATTGTCCGAGAGCGATCTCGACCAGGAGTTTGACTCCGGACACTTTCTCGAGAGTCAGAACATCAAGCTTCGTGACTTAATCGAAGCCCTCCGTAAAACCTACTGTTCCACGATTGGTTACGAGTACATTCATATCCAGAATCGCGAAGCGAGGCGATGGATCCAACAGAAGATCGAGCCCCTACAGGGAAAGATCAACTTCTCCGACAAGGTAAAGAATCGCATATTAAGAAAGATTTTCGCGGCGGAAGAATTCGAACGATTTTTGCATACTCGCTACTCGGGGCAAAAGCGATTTTCCCTTGAAGGTGGTGAAACCCTGATCCCCTGCCTCGACAATGCCCTTGAAGAATGTGGGCGACTTGGAATTAAAGAAGTGGTCATGGGAATGGCCCACCGCGGTCGTCTCAATGTCCTGGCCAATACGCTGAAAAAGTCGTACGACTTTATTTTCGAGGAGTTTGGCGATACCTACGTTCCCAACACGGTCGCCGGGGACGGCGATGTGAAGTATCACTTGGGATACGAGAATGTAATTGAAACCAAAGAGGGGCACAGAGTCGAGATGCGCCTTGCTTCCAATCCATCTCACTTGGAAGCAGTCAACCCCATTGTCCAAGGTAAAGCGCGGGCCCGTCAAAGGAAGCGTAATGACACCGAACGAAAAAAGGTCCTACCTATTCTAATACATGGCGATGCCGCCTTTGCCGGGCAGGGAATGGTCGCGGAAGTTCTAAATTTCTCCCAGCTACCCGGGTACCGGACCGGCGGCACTTTACACATCGTCGTAAATAATCAGATCGGCTTCACCACCACTCCCAAGGAAGCCCGTTCGACCAACTACTGCACCGACATTGCAAAGATGATCGAAGCTCCCATTTTCCACGTCAATGGGGACGATCCACAAGCCGTCGTATTTGCCACCCTTCTCGCCATAGAGTATCGTCAGGAATTTCAAAGAGACGTTGTTATCGACCTTTATTGCTACCGAAAGCATGGTCACAATGAAGCGGACGAGCCCGCTTTCACCAGTCCCGAGCTATACGACCGCATCGCGAAACATCCTCGGATTAGTGATATTCTATCCAAGACCTTGATTAATGAAGGCACTTTCACTCAGGAAAAAATTGATTCAATCCGCCGTGAGTATGAAGCATCTCTCGAGCAATCACTGGAACGAGTCAAAAAAGCCAATGAGCAAAGGCATCATGGCGGCAATCCATTCGCCGGCTCCACCGCGGTATTTCAAGAGCGGTTTTCATTTGACCCCACTGAGACGAAAGTTAGTAAAGGAACTTTAGATACAGTTGTATCCGGACTGACAAGGATTCCTAACTCGGCAAACTTCAACAAGAAGATTCAGCGCTTTCTCTCCAACCGCCGCAAAGCGTACGGCAACCGAGCTGGCATCGACTGGTCCTTCGCGGAAGCCCTCGCATTCGGCACCCTCCTCTTTGAAGGAACTCCCGTGAGGCTGTCCGGCCAGGACAGCGAACGGGGCACCTTTAGTCAGCGACACGCCGTCCTACACGACGAGAAAACCGGCGACCGACATGTACCCCTCCTAAATTTGTCGGAAGATCAGGCCCAATTCTGCGTCTACAACTCTCTTCTTTCTGAAGCGGGTGTTCTGGGGTTCGATTTTGGGTACTCGATCGACTACCCGAAGATGCTCTGCATTTGGGAAGCCCAATTTGGCGACTTCGTAAATGGCGCCCAGGTCATCATCGATCAGTTTATCACTTCGAGCGAATCAAAGTGGGGACGCTTAAGCGGGATTGTTATGCTGCTCCCTCACGGATACGAAGGACAAGGTCCTGAGCACTCCTCTGCCCGTCTCGAACGCTTTCTCCAATCCTGCGCGGAGGAAAACATCCAAGTCGCTAATCTCACAAAACCTGCCCAGTACTTTCACATTCTCCGGCGCCAGATGATGCGAAAATTCAGAAAGCCGCTCGTCATTATGGCTCCCAAGTCACTCCTTCGACACAAGGAAGCCGTATCCAGCTGGGAGGAATTGGAACAGGGGGCATTCAATGAAATACTTGATGAAGAAATCGAGGACGCCAATGCCATCGAAAAACTTATTCTTTGCTCCGGAAAAGTTTACTACGACTTAGCCGGATACCGAATGAGCAACAAAATCGCCAACACCGCTATCATCAGAATAGAACAGCTGTACCCGCTGCATAAAGACAAGTTAAAGGAAATCGTTTCCCAGTACAACAACGTCGATTCCATCACCTGGTGTCAGGAAGAGTCCCAGAACATGGGAGCCTGGTCTTACATCGCCCCGCTTCTCGAGGACTTGCTGGGGAGAAAACCACGATATGCCGGAAGGGATTCCAGCGCCAGCCCTGCAGTAGGCACCATGTCGCTACATAAGAGCGAACTGGAGACTTTTCTCCACGTTGCCTTTTCCTCAAAAGCCTAAACCCGCAATTTCAGCAAAGAATTTTCGCGCTCCCGACTTTTAAAAAAACGGATTTCAAGAAACACATGGCAACCGAAATAAAAGTACCTACTCTCGGCGAGTCTATCACCAGCGGGATCATTGCCGCCTGGCATGTTAAGGAGGGTGACTACGTCGAAAAGGACCAGGTCATTTACGAGCTGGAAACGGACAAGATCACGTCTGAAGGACTCGCCGAAGTCTCAGGTGTCATTTCACTCAAAGCAGAAGAAGGGGATGAAGTGGACATCGGTCAAACCGTAGCGGAGATCGACGAATCCGCTTCGGCTCCGGAAAAGGAAGACGCCCCCGCGGAACCCGAACCGGCACCCGGTGTGGAAGAAAGGGAGCAAGATCCCGAAGCGAAAACGCCAGTTCCTGTTTCCGAAAAACCTAGCTCGAAGCCGGAGACAGCCGCCAAACCCAAACCAGCGGCTCCCGCAAAGTCCCAGCCTGTCTCGGATAACTCTGGTCGAACCACCCGCAAACGCCTCTCTCCCTTAAGGAAGAAGATCGCCGAGCGACTGGTCAACGCCCAGCAGGAAACGGCCATGTTGACGACTTTCAACGAGGTTGATCTCTCCGCCATCAAGGCCCTCAGAGCGAAACACCAGGAGTCTTTTACTGAAGTCCACGGAGTAAAGCTAGGGTTCATGTCTTTTTTCGTCAAAGCAGCCGTTCGAGCGCTCCAGCAAACCCCGGCCATCAATGCCATGATAGACGATGAGGAGATCGTCGAGAATCACTACTACGACATCGGAATCGCCGTATCCACAGAAAAGGGACTTATCGTACCAGTTGTGCGTGACTGCGAATCACTATCCCTGGCCAACATCGAAAAAGAGATCCGCAACTATGCGGAAAAGGCCCGTGCCGGAAAGATCGCCTTCGAGGATATCCAAGGAGGCGTATTCACCATTACCAACGGAGGCGTTTTTGGCTCCCTTCTCTCAACACCCATTCTCAACTCACCTCAAAGTGCCATCCTTGGCATGCACACCATTCAGGATCGACCCGTTGCGGTTGACGGACAGGTCGTCATTCGTCCCATGATGTATTTGGCGCTATCCTATGACCATCGGATTATTGATGGGAAAGAGGCGGTGACCTTCCTGATTAAAATGAAAGAGATCCTGGAAAATCCGCTTCATCTCCTCTTGGAATTGTAGCTCCATCATCAGAACCCCTCGTATTCGTGAAAAGACCTCTCATACTCATACTCCTCACAGCGTTTGCCATGTTAGGCTCAAGTTGCGCACAGAAAGGATCCCATCTATTTATACTGTCAGGCCAGTCCAACATGGCGGGTCTTGATCCAGACATTTCCTTCATCCCAGCCGTATCACAAAGGTTCGGAGCGGAAAACGTGATCGTCGTCAAGGACGCTCTTGGCGGGCAACCGATACGGCGGTGGCACAAGGATTGGTCACTCAGGGAAAGTGATGACCCCAAACAGATTGGCGACCTGTACGACCAGCTCTTATCGAAAGTCCAACCCGCCTATGAAGGGAAGAAGGTTCAAACCGTCACATTCCTTTGGATGCAAGGTGAGAGAGATGCGCGAGAGGGCCTCGCGGATCGGTATATCGACAGCTTCGAGGGAATCATAACACAACTCGAGGGGGACCTCCGACGCAAAGATATCAATATTGTCATGGGTCGCCTAAGCGATTTCGACATGGAAAATAAAACCTATCCGCATTGGACTCGAATAAGAGATCTTCAAGTCGCATTTGCTGATTCCAAAGCGAATGCCGCCTGGGTAGACACGGACGATCTGAATACTGGCCTAAACAAGCAGGGGAATCAGATAAAGGATGATTTGCACTATTCCGTATCCGGGTACAAATTGTTCGGCGAAAGACTAGCCGAAAAAGCGATCCAATTGATCGAAAAGTAGTTTCACACTGCATCGGGGTTGCTAATCGTATGCTCGAGAACAATACATTCAACGCGACCTGGGGAAAATCTCTGAAAGTCACTACTCTTTTGACCTGTTTCCTCTTTCCCGCTATCTTTTCGTTCGGAGCCTATATGAGTCAAAACATGCGGGCCGAATGGAAAACAGCGATGGTTCTACTGCCCTTTGTCACTATTGCGATTTCTGCTCTTTTCAGTATCCGCAATTACCGACTTCAGGAAAACCAACTCATTATCCAGAGACTGGGTTGGCAGACAACTATCGAACTAGGGGACCTCAACTCGGTGGAGGCGAACCCGCATGCGATGAGCAAATCGATTCGGCTCTTTGGCAATGGTGGCCTATTCTGCTTCTCTGGCCTATTCAGGAACAAGCTTCTAGGAATGTACCGCGCATTCGCCACTAGTCCCCGGAACTCCGTCGTACTCAGATTTCCCAATCGGACAATCGTCGTTACACCCGAAGACCCTGAGAGTTTCGTGGAGATGATCGACGAGAGAAAGAAATCCTAACTTCAATCGAACCAACTCGCGATCTTGCCGCATGGTCTACCGACTCGCCTATTCGCAGCGATCGAAAAATACGAAAGCCTATTCTTTACCCTAGGAGCCACCAGCCTAGTTCTGTTTCTAGGATCCGTCGTTATCATTCCAATAATCATTTCCCAGCTTCCCACTGACTATTTTGTTCGAGCCACTAAGTCATTTCGGGAACTGAACCCGCTCCACATGATATTGAGAGCGCTGAAAAACCTGCTAGGATTGCTCTTCCTCATTTCCGGTCTGGTAATGCTTTTTATACTGGGACAAGGAATTCTAACAATTCTCCTCGGGCTAAGCCTCTTAGACTTTCCCGGCAAACCGCACATGCAACTCCGCTTGTTGCGTATGCCTAAAGTACAAAAGCTCATTCAGTGGATCCGCAAAAAAGCCAACCAAGCACCTTTATTGATTCCCGGTCCCTAGAATCAGCTCTTGTCCGACCTTTCCCTAATAGGAAATTAGATATTTAAGGTCGCTCTCCGTAGTTAAGCGAAACACGGGACTTTGCCGTGTATCAGGGGTCTTTTGAAGTTTGAATCTCAAAATTAGCCGCCATAGCTCGGATTAACCTTTGGAATTTTTGCGCAAATGGACTTTCTCCATTCGGAAAGTTTCAAAAGCATATCGTCTCTCTTTTCCGGATACTCTTCGCCCACATCGTACTCTTCGCTGATGTCATCCTCCAGATTGTACAGCTCTAGTCGATTGTCTTCAAAAAACTCGATCAACTTCCAGTCCCCTTCTCTCATCGAACAGCCCGGACTACCGCCTTGATTGCTGTAGTGTGGATAGTGCCAGAAAATCGCTCCGCGATCAAGATCGGCCTCCCCTTTTAGCGCGGGCAAAAGGCTCACTCCGTCGCAATGCTGCTCGGGCAACAAAGGCCGCCCCGCGCATTCGAGCAAGGTCGGGTAAAAGTCAGTTGAAGTGGCAACCTGCTTCGTGATCGCTCCCGCAGGAACGACTTTAGGCCAACGAACGATCAGAGGTTCCCGGGTCCCACCTTCATACATCCAGCCCTTGCCCTCATGTAGTGGGGCGTTACAGGTGGGGGAACCTTCAGCTGTCGCGAGACCACCATTGTCACTAAAGAAAATCACAATCGTGTTGTCCCTTTGTCCGGCGGAGTCGATCGCATCGAGAACACGGCCGATGTTCGTGTCAACATTCTCGACCATCGCAGCATAAACCGGATCGCTCTGCACCACCCGTCTCGTCACCTTCTGGTCTTTCTTGTGCAAACAGGGGAAAGGCTCGCCTTCAACAAACGGGTCTTCCGTGGCTAGTCCGAGAGCTTCACTTTTCTGCCGATACTTTTCAACGAGGGCCTCATGGCACTCGATCGGCGTATGCACCGCGTAATGGGACAAGTGCATAAACCATGGTTCGTCTTGCGAGCCTTCTATCAATCGGATCGCCTCCTCTGTCAGCCGATCCGTCAGATACTCTCCTTCCGGTCCATCCGGAAGCGTCTCCAGTCCATAGGGAGCGAAATAGCCATTCTTGGGAGCTCCCCAATCACAGCCGCCAATATTGACATCAAAGCCATGTTTTTCTGGATACGTGTCAAATCGCTGGTCACCGTGCTTGCTTAAATGCCATTTTCCCACATGCCAGGTAGCATAGCCACCGTCTTTTAAAACTCGGGCTAATGTGGTCTCTTCGCAGGACAGATGGTCCACATAGGGCACATGAGCTAGCTTGCCCTCTGAACAGCCCCCTAGCCACTGCGTCACCCCCAACCGCGCGGGATACTTCCCCGTCAGAATGCTCGCCCGCGTGGGAGAACAGACGGGACACGCCGCGTACGCATTGGTGAACCGCATCCCCTCTTTCGCAAGCTGGTCGATTCGAGGGGTCTCGTAAAAGCTGCTTCCATAGCATCCCGCATCGGTCCAGCCGAAATCATCAAGCAAAATGAACAAGACATTAGGTCTAGCGTTGGCCATCGTAGGAGATTATCAAACTCACCGAACTCCCAGCCGCTCTTCGATTTTCTCCAGTGAAACCCCTTTTGTCTCCGGAACCATCATTTTGACCCAGATCAACTGGACGACCATCATAACGCAGAAGAAGAGAAATACATATCCCGCCGGAAAGAGTTCCACCATTTTCGGAAAGAACAGCGTGAGCAGAGCGGCGAAAACCCAGTGCGTCGCGCAACCGAGCGTCTGGCCTGCCGCCCGATTCGAATTCGGGAATATCTCCGAAATGAATACCCAGATCACCGCCCCCTGTCCCACGGCGTGGGCGCCGATGAAGGCAAATATGCAAAGCGGAACAATGGCAAAATTCTCTGTAAAAAATGCCCATGAACAGAGACCCAGCGCAGCGATGTAGCCAAATGAACCGATGTAAAGCAACGTCCTGCGTCCTAGTCGATCGATCAAATAGAGTCCTAAAAACGTGAATACTAAATTAGTAACTCCAATACCCACCGATTGCAGCAAGGCCGCCTTCTCCCCTAGCCCGGTCATAGAAAAAATGCGCGGGGCGAAGTAGAGAACGGCATTGATACCCGAGAGCTGATTGAAAAACGCGATAAGGAAGGCTAGAAAAATCGGCGCCTTGAGCCTCTGGGTCCAGAAAGCAGTCTTTTCCCGCGGCGTGCCCGATGACTGAGCGATCTCGTCGGCTTTTTCAGCCAGTCGCCCATCAGAATCATCTGGACGAATCTTTCTCAGGATCTCTAAACCACCCAGGCGATCACGCTTCACCCCGATGAGCCAGCGAGGGCTCTCCGGTATGCCAAAACACATAAGGGTGTAGGCGAGTGCGGGAATCGCTTCCACTCCAAGCATCCAGCGCCAGGCGTTCTCCCCGATTCCCCCAAGCAGATAGTTGGAGAGGAAGGCAACGAGAATTCCGAATACGATGTTGAATTGGAACATTCCGGTGAGCTGGCCTCGCTTTTTGGCCGGCGCGATTTCGGAAATGTACAGAGGGGCGGCAATGGTTGAAATTCCAATTCCCACCC
Source organism: uncultured Opitutaceae bacterium (assembly GCA_937942145.1). GTDB lineage: Bacteria > Verrucomicrobiota > Verrucomicrobiia > Opitutales > Opitutaceae > Pelagisphaera. Next base: position 4,156 of record CALDFV010000157.1, on the reverse strand, counting down.
CCCCGATGAAACGGGCAATAATGAAGGTGTTGATCTCGGGAGCAAAAGCGGATCCGATTGCGGATACGAAATACAGAACGCCAATCCACAGCAGCGTCTTCTTCCGCCCAAATCGATCTGTCGGCCAACCTCCGATCAAAGCTCCCAATACGGTACCCCACAAGGCCATGCTCATGGCGAGTCCATGAACCCCAGCAGACAGTCCCCAGAGCTCCTGAATCCGTTGTTCGGCCCCAGAAATAACGACGGTATCGAAGCCGAAAATGAAACCCGCTAACGCCGAGGTCAATGCCCAGTAGAATAGTCTCGAGGAGTTTGATGAGGGAGAAGAGTCAGTCATAAATATTGCGCTAGAAGGGGTTACCTATCGAGGGGAGAGCCAGAACTTGGCGAATTCCGCATCCAATAACAATCTCTTTGTTCATTTCAATTTGTGGCAAGAACTGTACCGACCGGATTCCCATTCCAGTTCACGCCATTTGAAACCTCAGATAGGGTTTACCGCTTGCAACCGGCCAAGTTCTCCCATTCGAATGACGTTTTTAAAACATGAAGAGCATTCAGCTAGAAACCCCGGGGCGTTTCAAAGTGATCGACGAGCTAAAGCCGGTTCGAAAGCCAGGCGAAGCGCTTGTTCGCATTCATCGCATCGGCGTCTGCGGAACCGACATCCATGCCTTTCATGGCAGACAGCCGTTTTTCGACTATCCCCGCATCCTTGGACATGAGCTCGGAGCAGAGATTATCGAGATCGACGACAACGGCCTGGGACTGAAGCCGGGAGACAAGTGCTCCATTGAACCGTATTTGAATAATCCCTACAGTGCGGCTTCCCAAATGGGCAAGTCCAATTGCTGTGAAGATTTGAAGGTGCTAGGTGTCCATATCGACGGCGGGATGAGACCTTACATCACCGTACCCATTGAAAAGCTACACCGAGCCAACGAGCTTTCCTTCGAGCAGCTCGCCCTCATCGAAACGATCTGCATCGGAACTCATGGAATCGAACGGTCGATGCTTACCAAGGATGAAACGATTCTCATCCTTGGGAGTGGGCCTATAGGTCTAGGCGCCATTCAATTCGCTCTCACCCTTGGCAGTCGAGTTATTGTGGCCGACATTAGTGAGGAGCGGCTAGCTTTCTGCCGTGACGTCATCAACGTTCCTCATACCCTGAAAGCAGACGCACCGGATTTCGAAGACCAGCTCAAAGATATTTGCGACGGAGACCTGCCGCAGGTCGTAATAGACGCGACCGGCAATCGATTCTCAATGCAGCGGACCTTTAATCTTGCTGCCAACGGTGGGCGGATTGTCTTCGTGGGATTGCTCATGGGCGAAATATCTTTCGACGATCCTAATTTACACCGGAAGGAACTAACCTTGATGGCGAGCCGTAATGCAACACCCGATACGTTCAAGAAAGTAATCGCAGCCGTTGCCGATGGCTCCATTGATACAAAGCCATGGATCACCCATCGTATGGCAATTCTAGATGTACCTGAGCAATTCGAAGAAATCGCTTCCCAACCCGACCTAATAAAAGCAGTTATCGAGGTCTAAGAGAGTGTCCAATCAGCCAAAGGTATGGAATCAAAAGCTCGCATAGGGCTTTACCATGAAATCCCGACTTGGATTGAGCCAGTCCTCCCTACCCGTTCTGTAGTACCGGCTCGTCTATTTGGTCCCGATTGCCACAATATTATCAAATAGAATGTCCCGACCGGTTACCGTGAATCCGAATTGCGTCTTGGTTGGGTGCGTAATTCCGGGCGAGGTCAATTTTGCGACTATTTTCCCATCCAAAGATGCGCTCATCTGATTGTTCTCAATCACCACTTGCATATGATACCACCGGCCATCGAGGAATTCGAAGTCGCCTGAAGATTTCGTCGTTTCCAGAAAAGCCTCAATCTCTGCCGCTTTCTCCGGTTGCCTCCTCAATTCTCTCAGCTTGAGGTTCATCGCCCCATTACGGTCGTCCTGAACGGTGAGCCTATTCCGAGTGATCGAAACACGGCAAATATGACCGGCGTGCACCTCCTCGCAATTCTTGTCGTCTATCACAAAATTGAAGCGTTCCCCTCCTTCAAATTTAACGTCGAAATCAATCTTCATATTTCGAAAATCAAGTTGCGTCCGAATCACTGCTCCATGGCCCGCATCCGGTAGCTGCGAAGCGACCAAAGCTCCGTCCTTAATCGAAAACGAGTACATATGGCCTGTCCAGGCATCACCTACCTCGGAACGTTCAAAGTCATCGCTAATCTCCCCACTGCTCGCGAAGGCCGCGCACGTCAGAAAGATCCCTGACAGGATAGATCGCTTCAATATTCCATCGGGGCTCATATCTGGTTTTTGAGGTCCTTATCAGGTTGATTTCGAACCACTAACTAGTCAGTTGTTTAGCGCATAGTCTATTAACAAATGAAAAAACTACCTCTGCTCTCTTTTATTCCCATCTTCGCGCTTGCTGCGATCATAACCGGTTGCTCCCCTTCCCAGGATTCGAGATCAACGGCAGCCAGCAATGATAAAACCGTGATTGCCGCTATTCCCAAAGCCACAGGGGGGGACTTCTGGGAAACCGTCGAAGCGGGTGCTCGCAAAGCCGCATCGGAGCTCGATATCGACCTGAAGTGGGAAGGAACCGTGACCGAGACAGAAATCGCCGAGCAAACAAAGATCATCGAAAATATGATCAATCTGGGCGTCGACGCCATCGCCCTCGCCCCACTCAATAATCAAGCGCAACGAAAACCTGTCCAGTCAGCCGTAGACAACGGGATTCCAGTCGTCATTTTTGATTCTGGAGTGGACGGAGATGCGCACTCCAGCTTTATCGCCACCGACAACGTGCTGGGAGGATCGCTTGGAGCGGATTTCATGAACGACAATCTTGCGACGAAGAGCCAGCTAGTCGTCTTCCGATATGTGCAAGGTACAGCGAGCACTGCCAAACGTTCCGATGGCTTCATTGAGACCGCTAAGATTGCCGGTCACGAGATTGTGGCCGACCCTTTTTCTGAATCGGGCACCCTTGAGGGATCCAAAAGCGTCGTTGCGAACACTCTTGAACGCTTCATAAAAAACGGGAAACTGGATATCGAAGGTATTTTCGCCGCCAATCTCACCACAACCCTCGGCGTCTCATCTGCTCTCGATGATCTTAGAGACAGTGGTATCCAAGTAGATCTAACGTTCGTTGGATTCGACAGTTCAAAAAAACTGGTCGAAGAACTCCAAGCTGGAAAAATCGATGCTCTCATCGTCCAAAGTCCGGAGAAGATGGGATATCTTGCGGTCAAAACAGCAGTCGCCGTATCCAAAGGCGACTCCGTAGACGCTCTCATCGATACAGGCGTCGAAGTGGTCACTTCAGATCGGCTCAAGAACGAACCCGCTATTCGTGCACTAGTGGGTCTGAAGTGAACCTCTAGTTTTTGGATACTCAATTTTTGCCACGAAGCTATTGTAGCTCAGTACGTACAGCTGTGCTAGATTCAATCCACGAAATTCAAATAACGAAGGACTCAGACTAAAGCGCTGAGCCACTTTCTAATTCTACCTTCAGCCTTATTCCTTCAGATTCCGAAACCTCTCCACCTCGCCTAGAAATGCGAGGAATTCGCAAGCGCTTTGGAGCCACTTTGGCCCTGAAAAGCGTTAATCTTTCCGTTGGTGCCGGAGAGGTTATGGCGCTTGTCGGCGAAAACGGCGCAGGAAAAAGCACCTTAATGAAGGTTCTCTCGGGAGCCCACTCCCCCGATGGGGGATCGCTCTATCTTGACGGGGTGAAATACAACCCGACCAATCCCCTGCACGCACGAGAATCGGGTGTGGCGATGATCTATCAGGAGCTTTCGCTCGCTCCCCACCTTTCGGTGATGGAGAACATCTTGCTTGGCATCGAACCGTCCCGGTACGGATTGGTTCAATGGAAAGCGATGAAATCGAAGTCAATCGAAGCGCTCTCCGCCGTCGGACTCGAGCAAGTCGACCCTGAACTCCCGGTCAATCAACTCTCCATTGGCCAACAGCAACTGGTAGAGATTGCCCGAGCGGTCGCTCTAGATTGCCGCGTCTTGGTTCTAGATGAACCTACAAGTTCGCTTGCAGCAAAAGACATCGAGAAACTATTCAAACTCGTTAGAAC
>CALDFV010000156.1 GCA_937942145.1 uncultured Opitutaceae bacterium | reverse complement strand
TTGGATGAATTTTTGTTGAGGCGTTTGTTGAACTTGTTCTCGGGTGCAAAAGTAACTATGAATGGCGCGGCGTGGTTGGTCCGTGTGGTTGATCGTCCCGCCATGCCATAAGTGAGAGTTGAATACCATAACTGTTCCCGCTGGAGCCTCTAGAAGGATTTCATCTGGGTGCGATTGCAAGGGATCTTCCATCACCTCCTCGGGCATCTTGCCGCATAGGTGCGACTTGGGTACTAACCGAGTGGCTCCGTTGGCTTTGGTAAAATCATCCAGGAGCCATATCGAATTACAGACTTTGAACTCGCCGGGTACGACTGCAGATTTCCAGTCGACGTGCAGCTTTTGCAGGCCTTGTCCTGGTTTGGCAGCCCGATAGTTGAGCGATGACAACTTGATTTCAGGTCCTAGGACGTGGCTGATCGCTGCGAGCAATTTAGGTTGGGTGTAGAGTGAGTCGAATACCGATCCCTTGTTGACGAGATTGGCGAGCCGGTCTGCTCCTTCCTCTTTTGGGTGGCGAATTCGATCTGAGCTAAAGAGTTCATGTCCTCCTTGATCACCTTCCTCTTCGACTAATTGGCGAACGCGTTCACGAATCGCCTCCAATTGCGCGTCGTCCAACAGTCGACCCAGCGAAACGTAGCCCGATGAGTCGAGCGATTCACATTCGGATTGGGAAAGTAATTGTTTTTGGGTGCTGAGCATTTCGAGAGGAACTCCGGATTGAACGTAATTTCGTAAGATTCGGCAATTTCAAAAGCAGGGAATGCGGCGTTTGAGGGGTCCCAAATTACAACCGTCGCTGATGCGAAATGACGCTTTGTGTCACGCGGATCCTCTGATGCAGGACAAGGATTTGGTTCTTGTCGTCGGCTCTGCGGCGGACTGAGGAAAGTCTCGCCCTACCATTCCCTGTTTGAATCTGCTGATCGGAACGATCGCTCCATCGAACTCGTCGAGCGCATCCCGTCAAATAATACTAAGCGAGGATCTCTTTGACTACCTTGCCGTGAACGTCTGTGAGGCGGTATTGGCGGCCCTGGAAGCGGTAGGCGAGGGCTTCATGGTCGATGCCGAGCTGGTGAAGGATGGTTGCTTGGATATCATGAACGTGGACCGGGTTTTCTGCTATGTTGAATCCGAAGTCGTCCGAAATCCCGTGAACGTGCCCTTTCTTGATCCCAGCTCCAGCCATCCACATAGAAAAGGTCTTCCCATGGTGATCGCGTCCGTAGGCATCAGGCTTGGGATCGCCCTGTCCGTAGACCGTTCTTCCGAATTCACCTCCCCAAATAATCAAGGTATCGTCTAGCAATCCGCGCTGTTTCAGGTCCATAACAAGCGCCGCGCTAGGTTGGTCCGTGTCACGGGTGGAGACAGGAAGCCGTTTTTCTACACGTCCATGATGATCCCATCCGCGGTGGTAGAGCTGAATGAATCGAACCCCTCGTTCGGCGAGGCGCCGCGCCATAATGCAATTGGCTGCGAAGGTGCCCGGCGTTTTGGAGTCGTCGCCGTAAAGCTGATACGTAGATTCCGGCTCGTCACTCAAGTCGGCGAGATCGGGAACACTAGTCTGCATTCGGTAGGCCATTTCGTATTGGGCGATACGGGCTTCGATTTCAGGGTCGCCTACTCGCTGATGGTGCGTATGGTTGAGGCTTCCCAGGTGGTCGAGGAAGGCTCGTCGTCGCTCGGAGTTCATGCCGGGGGGATTGTTCAAGTAAAGGACGGGGTCGTCTCCACCCCTAAACTGGACCCCTTGGTGCTTGCTTGGCAGGAATCCGGACCCCCACAAACGAGAAAGGAGTCCCTGGCCGGCGGATCCCTCACTAGCCACAGAATTCATGACAACGAAGGATGGGAGGTTGTTGTTTTCCGTTCCGAGTCCATAGTCGACCCAGGCCCCCATACTAGGACGACCAGGTAATTGGCTACCGGTTTGGAAGAACGTAATCGCCGGATCGTGATTGATCGCCTCGCTGTGAACGGTTCGGATGAGACAAATCTCGTCGGCAATCTTTTTCGTCCAAGGCAATAGCTCGCTCATCTCCATGCCGCTCTGGCCGGTCGGTCCAAAATTGAATTTGCTGGGGACGACGACAAAGCGGCTTTGATTGGAAACCATGCCGGTCACCCGTTGTCCTTGAAAGATGGATTCAGGTACATCTTGACCGAATCGGCTGGCGATTTGAGGTTTAGGGTCAAAGAGGTCGAGATGAGAGGGACCACCCGATTGGAAGAGAAATATAACTCGTTTCGCTTTGGCGGTATATTTTGATGCATTCGAGAGTTTGCTGGCCGCGTATCCGTTCTGTGAAAAAATCGATCCGAGTGCAGCGGTGCCGACACCGTACGCCATTTTGGTCAGGAAATCGCGTCGACTAGTGGGTTGAGAGTAATTTGAACAATCGTGCATGGTTAAAATTGGGGTAGAATAGGCATCCTGCCTGTTTGAGACACAGGCTGGAAGCCTATGCTACTTTAAAATCGCGGCGTAAAGCCGCTTCTACAGGTCGTCAAATTTTCATCCTTTGGTCAGGGTTTCGTCGAGATTTAGGATTAGGCTCATCACAGCGGTTAACGCG
>CALDFV010000155.1 GCA_937942145.1 uncultured Opitutaceae bacterium | reverse complement strand
CTTCGGGCATTGCGGGGCCTGAAACGGAATATTGCAGTCTGGTCCACCCATAGTAAGTGGCTACTTGCTGATTTGGCTATCGGTGCTGACGGAATTTTATCCGGCATGGGAAGTATTACTGCTGATCTTCACGTAGCCCTTGCTGAAGCCGTCCACCGTTCAGACTTAAAGGCGGCAAGAAAAATCAATGATAGGATCTTTCCCTTAACGCAGGTTTTCTATCGTCCGGGGCAGAATCCTCACGTACGCATGATGTATGCTCTCAGAAAGCTTGGCCGTCAAAAGCATGGTTTTGTGCGGCCTCCCTACCAACCCCTTGATGCGAGTGAGCGTTCCAAAATAGACCAAGCCTTGGCACAAAGTGGGTTGTTATAAGGCCGAAAAGGACATCGGTTTCGATAGGGCGTTAATCGATTGGGTCCGTAATCATCGATCCGAATGGAGGGCAAATCGTCAGATACAGTCTGGGTGAAAGTCTATGGTATCCAGTTTTTTGGGATTTACCAGGCAGAGAAAGAAAACCGAGAGATGATTGAGAAGACGGTTCGATCCATCGTTTGGACTTGTCTACACGCACACATCTGTATGTGCTTTATCCTACCGCTAGCTCTTAAATGAGTCAGGCTGTATAGAAGTTCTATTCGAAAAGGACTCTCATAACGAACTTCCCTAAATCTTCGAATCAAACCCAATTGTGACTTTTCGCAGTCTACTAATCATTTCTCTCGCGAGTTTTCTCCTTATTGAATCGCAGGCTCAGAACTCGGACAGGCCCAATGTCTTGATGATCAGCATTGACGATCTCAATGACTGGACCGGTTTCCTCGACGGCCATCCGGAAGCGCTCACGCCTCACATGGACAAGCTCGCCAAACAGGGTCGCGTTTTCGCCAATGCGCATTGCGCCATCCCGGTATGTTCTTCCTCGCGTGTCAGCGTGATGTCGGGGGTGGCGGCTACTACGCACGGCAGCTATGAGCTCGGACCCGCCTACGAGGAGCTGCCGGCCCTGACCGATGTGCCCACGATTCAACGTCACTTTAAAGACAACGGCTACTATACTCTGGTAGGGGGCAAAGTGTTGCACCACGATTTCGGCAATCGATTGGCGGGCGATGTTGATCGCTCGCTCGGCCGAAATAAAGGGGCCAGGCCGAAAGAGATGATGAATATTCCCGCCGGTTGGAGCAAAGCCTGGGATTGGGGAGAGTATCCGGAAAACGACGCCGAGATGGGTGATTTTCAATTGGCGGAAAAAGCGGCCGCTGCTCTGCACGAAAAATTCGACAAGCCTTTCTTCATGTCGGTGGGGTTCTTTCGCCCGCACGTGCCGCTCTACGCGCCCCCCAAATGGTTCGATCTCTACGATGTCGAACGGATCGCGCTTCCCAATAACCCGGTTTCGGACCTCGACGATCTTCCGAAGAATTTTCTTAGCATCAATGACTATGCGGTGGCCCCGAAGCATGTCGAAGTGCTCGAGCATCGGAAGCAGCGAAGCATGACGCAGGCCTATCTGGCATCCATCAGTTTCGTCGACCATTGCGTAGGCATGGTTTTGGATGCTCTCGAATCCAGTCCGTATGCCGATAACACTATTGTCGTCCTATGGAGCGATCACGGGTTTCACCTTGGAGAGAAACAACACTGGGCCAAGCGCACGCTTTGGGAGGAGTCCACCCGCGTGCCCTTGCTCTTCGCTGGACCAGGCATCGATTCAGGATTGGCGACTAAGGAACCCGCTAGTCTGATCGATATTTACCCAACCCTTGTCGAGCTTTGCCAACTTTCCGAAAATCCCCATCTCGAAGGCATCTCGCTGGCCCCTCAGCTCGATAACCCCGAAACGCCGAGAGAGCAGCCAGCGATTACTTCATCCTATTTCGGCAATCACTCCATCCGCACGCGCGACTGGCGGCTGATCGTTTACGAGGATGGAGCCAAGGAACTCTACGATCATCGGAACGATCAAGACGAATTCCACAATCTAGCTGCCGACCGTGCTCACCAGGAGACTATCGAACGGCTCTCCCAGTGGCTGCCGCAAAACGCCGCGCCAGAGTTCAAGAAAGTATCCGAACGAGCCAAGGCGCGCCTGAACTGAATAGCTAGGGGGCCCAGAGCCCGTATCGGGAAGACTGCTCCGCTCAGCGCCGATTTCTTGAGAATAAATTTTTCAGCGATAATCTTAGTGGAAAACGGACCCATAAGTGTCTAAACGGATAGAGGCTTTGCTCGAAGCGCGTATAGAGCTCTTTGCCAGTAGCTAAAGTCCGACCTGAAAAAGCCCGGATGAAATTCCCTTTTTACGTTTACGTTTCGAGCTGCCCAGGTTTCAAAAACAGTCAACAATTGACCCAGAAAGCTCTCGTTCTTTTCTGTCGATGCTTTCTTAAAATTTTTTCAGTTAAGCGAACTTCACCGCTCCTCATGTATACCGCCAAAACGCTCAGGCTCTTCCTGCTCAGTCTGGCCGCATTATCGTTCTTGCAGCTGGCCGGCGCCGAGCGTCCCAGCGTGCTTTTTCTGAATATAGACGATTGGAACGACTGGAACAGCGTGCTCGATGGGCACCCTCAAGCGAACACGCCCAATCTGGAGCGTTTCGCAGCGCGCAGCGTCACCTTCACCCGCGCGATCTGTTCCTCGCCCGTCTGCTTCCCCTCCCGGACTTCAATCTTCTCGGGTTTGCATCCCGTACGAACGGGAGCGAAGTCCAATTGGAATTGGGGCAGACCTTGGCGAAGCTATGTCCCCGATGCGATCACCCTGCCCAAATTCTTAAGCGCTCGCGGATGGAAGAGCGTGGGGATTGGAAAGAATTTTCACAACGGAGACCAAGCTGAGTTTGATGAGTACACGCGCCGCGGCAAAGAGCCAAAGCCAATTCCGGAGACCTACCGTAACATCGGTTCGTCCGGCAGATGGGGTGTGGCATCCGTTCCCACTCATGAGATGCCCGACTACCTATCGGTTAGCCAAGGGATCGAGGCTCTGGAATCAAATGGCGACGGGCTCTTTCTGGCTCTTGGAATCTATCGTCCCCATGTGCCTTGGGTCGTGCCTCAGGAATACTTCGATCGCCATCCGCTCGAAAGCCTGCTCATGCCAGAACGCCAGGAGAACGATTTAGACGATCTGCCTGAACGTTTCACAACGATCGCTCGTGCCCCCGCCAAGTTCGGTCCCGGATATCACGAGATGCTCGAAGCCAAGGGCTATGATCGCGAAAAAGTCCAGGCCTACCTCGCCAGCGTCAGTTTTGCCGACGATCAGGTTGGCCGCATCCTCGATGCCTGGTACGCAAGCCCTCACGCGGAGAGCGGCTATGTCATCCTCTGGAGCGACCACGGCTATCATTTGAGCGAGAAAGAAGGCTGGTCGAAAATGAAGCCTTGGTACGACTCCGCTCGCGTAAACCTTATGATCGCCGG
>CALDFV010000154.1 GCA_937942145.1 uncultured Opitutaceae bacterium | reverse complement strand
AACTCGAAATGGAGCCCGAGGGGCGTGTTTTAATCGGCATTCTCGAACTCGTTGCCTGTATTCTGCTGCTAGTTCCTTCCAGCATTACGTTTGGAGCCATGCTGGGTTCTGGCCTGATGATGGGCGCGATCATCGGCCATTTCACCCAGCTTGGCTGGGAAGGGGAGCGCTTTCAGCTCGGCATGCTCGCAGTGGTTGTACTTGTCGCCTGTTCAATCATCTTGTTCATCCGAAGGCATACCATTCCCCTGCTCGGCTACGCCCTCTATGAACGAGGATCGTCTACCCAGACGGACGGGGATTAGTTCTTTTTGTCTGTTTTCTGAAGTATTTCAGGAGACAGTGCCCATTCCGGTGGGCATAGATTTCACTTCCCATTAGAATTTGGATATCAGGGGCTTACATTTCCATTAAAAGGGTCTCAGCCTCGCGTAAAAATAGCTTTTTCAGTAAAATATACGAAAATGGTAATTTTTTTGAATGCTTCGACGGGAAACGCATCTAATCCCAACAATGCGAAATTCTCGGGGCAACTATACCTTGGACGAGCTTCTAAAAGTGAAGCGCGCAGAAAAACCGTCTCCTGATTTCTGGAACCGGTTTGAAAACAATCTCCGAATAAAACAGAGACGACTTCTCCAGCTGCAGCCGGTAGAGGATCTCGGAGCAGGAGTAAGCGGATGGCAGCGATTTCGGAACTTTGGACTACTTTGTGGAGCGGCCACATCCTGCGGGGTAGTTGGTTTCGTGGTTATGCAAATGCTAAACCCAGCCTACGTCGCTAATTCGGTTGAAGAACCTTTACCTTCTCAAAAAATCATGGTGGCTGAAGTGGAAAGTCCGGCCAATCTCATCGAGCCAGAAACTGATGAGCCTGTGTTTTTCGAGGTGGCGCGTGCCGAAGTTGCCGTTTCAAACATTCCAGAGAGCACTGACACCCCCATTCAAGCCACTGCGTTGGCATCCGCAAAATCGATTCCCGCATCACCCCTCCAAGACGCCTACGTTCTGGAAATCGAGACCCCTTTCCAATCGATCAATATCGACGATACCATCGCCTTCAATGCCGATGAAAACATCACTTCTCGTCTAATGGAAAAGTATATTCATCCCCTAAGTGATCGGGGCTGGAAATTTACTCAGTTCGTATCCAACCAGTCCGATCCGCTCAATCGCGTGTCTGCCATGGCCTTCGATTCAAGGCTTTTTGACAGCGATTCCAGAAGCGATGTCAAATGGAACGCTTTGACCCTTAGGTTTTAGCCGAGCTTCGACTGACAGATGGTGGTTTCAGAAATATTGAGACCCCAATAGAGAGGGTTCATTGCTTATTCCGAGTCCGTGGCTCTTTCCCGGCTTGCGTTCTAGCTCTCGAAATGTCGATTTACTAGGCTTTCTCCATGAACTTCGCCGCCCGAATCCAAAACCTCAAATCAGAAGGTGCCTATCGAGTGATGGGACTGGCTCAAGCCCTCGAGAAGGAAGGCCGCGACATCGTTCATCTGGAAATCGGACAACCTGATTTCAGCACCTTCCCGCCAATCGCTGAAGAAGGAAAGAGAGCCATCGACGCGGGCTTCACCCGATACAACCCTTCCGAAGGATACGCAGACCTGCGAGAGGCGATCGCGAACTACTCGAAAACCAGAGGGATCCAGGCAAGCCCTTCGCAGGTGGTAGTCGGGCCCGGAGCCAAACCCGTTCTCTTGTTCCCGTTACTGGCGCTTCTCGAAAAAGGGGACGAGGTTCTTTTCCCGGATCCCGGATTTCCTTCCTACCCTGCCGATATCGAAATAGCCGGCGGTGTACCAGTTCCAGTACCGTTGGTGGAGGCCAACAGTTTCTCTTTCGACTTAGACGAACTCGAAAGTCGCATCACGGAAAAAACGAAACTTCTCATACTGAATTCTCCCGCCAATCCCACCGGTGGAGTCATCTCAAAGGCGGACTTGATGGAAATCGCCGCCCTCGCTAAGAAACACGACTTTTGGGTGCTGAGCGATGAAATCTACTCACGACTTGTCTACAGTGATTGCCAGGCAGACAGTATCTATGCCCTGGAAGGCATGAGCGAGCGGACCATAATTGTAGACGGGTTTTCCAAATCCTACGCGATGACGGGATGGCGGCTCGGCTACGCGATCATGCCCGAAGCCCTCGCGGAAAAAGTGTCGCTCTTGCTTACGCATGCGGTCGGCTGCACGGCTGGATTCACCCAAAGAGCGGGCATCGTTGCGATTCAACAGTGCGACGAAGCGGTGTCCGATATCGTGAAGACCTATCAGCAAAGGCGCAATGAATTCGTGCACGGACTCAATCAGATTGACGGATTTAACTGCCGCCTTCCTGAAGGCGCTTTCTACGCATTTCCCAACGTTTCCGAAGTTGGAATACCTTCGCCGATTTTGGCGGAGAGACTGCTAAATGAGGCGGGGGTCGCCTGCCTCTCAGGAACGGATTTTGGGATCAATGGCGAAGGCTATCTCCGATTTAGCTACGCCGCGTCTAGAGAACAGCTGGCGAAAGCGGTCGACCGAATTGGGTCATTTGTTTCAAAACTGAATAAGTAACCGAATTGGAACTACGCCAAAACCTAGGGAGCAAGGTATATCTCAAGCAGGCCCACGCCTTTATGATCGGTCACTGTATCCAAAACACAGGTATAGAGACCTGGTGGCAAGACTGCAACCATCGCTGAATCATTCGACCCCAACTTGAGGTCGAAAGCACCCACTTGGCTCGAGAGATCAATAACCTCTCCGATCTGGCCACCCATTCCCCATTTCTCATTCGATGCGATCAGAGTTCCTTCAATATTATGCAAAGTAATTCTAGGCTCTTCTAAAACCGCTTCCACACCCAGTTCTTTCAATCCCGGTCCCACGCCTCTCAACAACACTCTGACCGGAGCGTCGCCCCCCACAACAAGGCCACCGATGAGCACACTAGCCCCTCTATCCACAAATCCTCTCGCTGACAGATTTACCAGAGCCGTATTCTCATTGAACTGACCCTCTTCAGGAACCTCAAAGATCTCCGCCAATCCAAGACCACTGCCTTCGTCCAATTTTTCCACAATCACCGTGTAGACTCCGGTCTCAAGTTCCCCCAAGAAAACCGATTCAGAATCAAATTCCTCGATAGGCGATGCTCCCGTTTCGAATTCGAAGAGCTCCATCTCAGAAATTGAAAAACTCTCACCCCAGTTGTCGTTCCATCCGATTGAATCCTGGCCAAGTGGATAGACCGTCAATTGGGGATCCAAAATAGCGTTCGGCACCTCCAACTCCGATAAAGAGGGCCCTCGAGCTCGAATCGCTAGACTCAGTTCCTCACTGCCTATTACGGTAAACCCCGGGATTAACACTCTTTCACCGTCACCTACATATCCACGTACCGACA
>CALDFV010000153.1 GCA_937942145.1 uncultured Opitutaceae bacterium | reverse complement strand
GGAAAGTGATTCCTCGACGGACTGCATCCACGATTCAATCCACTTTATGGATTCAACCGGTAAGGGGGTTCTCGGTTTCTCTGCAAAGGAACTTGGAGTGGCAACATGTGACATCGAATTCATTAACTCCGTCTGAATGCGGCACAGTCCTGACTCCCATGCATGCACTGCGCCCAGTTTTGATCTCAATAGCCCTTACGAGCTGTTTACTTCGTCCATTTCGCCCAGGCATTCGATTCGAGCATCATCCTTGTCCACTCGCTCTCCCCCTACAATTCCGGTCCTGCGTGTCTCCTTGCCTCGTAGAAATATTTCCTTTCATGAATTCAACTTCAGGGCTTGTTCAAAGCCACGCAAACCTTAACTAGGAGATCGATTCAACCCAGCGAAACATAGACTGCAGGGAATCAAAAGACCTCCAAGTGTCTGAAATCCTCGCCCTCCAAATAGGATGCCCATTCAAATGGGTAATAATCACCTTTAGTTCTGCGTCTTCGACCCTTCCTAATCCATAGCCCTTGCGAGCCAAAGCACGACGAGTCCAGAGAGCGACACTCCCCTCTCCTTCCATGGAAGCCAACCGCTTAGGTTTCCGGTGAAGTCGAAAGCAACCTTCATCAGAATCCCAATTAACTTCATCGCTTTGGAACGTTTGAGCGATTTGCCTCCTCAGTGCTAGGTCTTCTGGATACCCTTGAACCACAATTCCCTCTGGATTCATTAGCCAAAGTTCGTCCGCACAACGTATCGACAAATCTAAGTCATGAGACGAAAGTATGACCGCGAGTCCTTCCTCGTGGGCTAGATCCCTAAGTATCCTCATTATCTCAACCCTTCTCGGAAGATCCACGAAAGCCGTTGGCTCATCCAGAAAAAGGACTTTAGCGTCCTGCGCCAGCGCTCGTGCGATCATCACCTTTTGGTGCTCGCCATCACTCAATTCGCCGACTTGCCTCTCTGACAAAGATTCCGCATCGACAACCCGCAAGGCCCATTCGATACGGGACCGATCATGTTCGCTCAAGGTTCCCGTCCACCGAGTATGCGGATGCCGTCCCAAAGCAACGATGCTATAGGCAGTAAACATACCGCTCGGTGCTTGATCCGTCAATACAACGCTTGCGAATCGGGCCCTTTCTCTTGATACCATAGCGCTAGCATCAGCCCCCTCCATGAAAATCCTTCCCGCAAGAGGCTTGTCCAGTCCAGCAAGAGTGCGAATCAACGTAGACTTGCCCGAGCCATTGGGCCCCAAAAGACATACAAGCTCTCCGCGCCGAAGCTTGAGATTAAGATCTTCGGCAACGAGCGAATGCCCATTTTTTCCTCGAAAATAGCCAATGGACAATCCCGAGGCCTCTAAAACGTATCGCTCCTCACTCATCCACCAAACACCCTCCTCAGGTTTCGCTGTTTTAGCAAAGCAGCAATGACAACCGGAGCACCGATCAAAGCGGTCACTGCGTTTAGAGGCAAGGTCGCCTCAACTCCTGGAGCCTTGGCAATGAGATCCGCAATGAGGGCAATGAGGCTTCCAAACAAGATCGCAGATGGAACAAGAATGCGATGGGATGGAGTCTTGAAGAGAAGTCTGCAAAAATGCGGGGCAGCGATTCCCACAAAGCCAATCGGCCCACAGAATCCAGTAACCACTCCCGCCAAGAGCGATGCGCTTCCCAAGACCAGTATCCTCGATCGCCTGACATTTACACCCATACTCGATGCGTATCGCTCACCTAAGAGAAACGCATCCAGGGACTTAAACTGCGGAGCGACTGCCACCAAACCAATCACCACCGACGGAGCAAAAACCAGAAAATGCGACCAAGTAACACTGCTGAAATTTCCAAAAGACCAATTGAAAAAGGACTGCAACCGATCGGCCATGCTGTAGAAGATGAGTATACTCACGATCGCTCCCACTCCATAACTTATCATCAGCCCAAGTATCAGCAATGACATTACATCTACCCTTCTCGCGAACGCGAGAAGAATCATCAAAACCGTCCCCGCTCCTACTGAGGCCGCTACCACCACAAGAATATGGCCCGACAATTTCAAATTCTGAGTCAAAGCTATTCCTGAAGGAGCCAATACCAGCAGTGCGATCGCGACCCCCAAACTAGCTCCCCCATTTACCCCAAGTACAAATGGATCCGCGAGTGGATTTCGGAATACTGTCTGCATCATTAGTCCTGAAACGGACAAAGCCGCTCCCGCCAGCATCGCGGTTAGTCCCCGCGGCAAACGAAACTCAAGTACGATCCCAGACAATACGGTATCAACTTTCTCGCTTCCAAATAGAGATCCCAAAATGTCTGAAATAGAAATGGATACCGAACCAAGACCGATGTTCAGAGCGAGAGCGACCAGATTCAAGAACATCAGAGCGATCAGCAACCCGGAAGTCCGATTCATTCGGAACCTCCCCATCCAATTTGCACTAAGCATTAACTCTGGTTCCTCATAGTTTAACTAGTTGAGCTTCTCGTAGAAACGGAACGAGTGGTTCGGAATTAATTCAGGGTGAAAAATCGCTATTAGATCCTCCAGCACCCACTCCGGATGGAGTACGCCGCGTTCCCAAATGTCGTTTCCCCCAATTCCATTAGATCGTAACGTATTGTTGTATACATTGCCGATTTCAAACGCTCTAAATCGAGCAAACCGGCTATCCTGGCTCCTGAGCCCCTCTAAATCACGATGCGCTCCGGGATGAAGCCAGAAATCAACATCTGCTGCCCTATGATAGACGCTTTCAAAGTCCTTCGGAAGACCGCCACTCGAAGAATCGTCCGAGAACAGATAGTCGCCTCCTGCATCCTCAATTGCGCGAGCTGTGTAACTCCGACCACCGGGAACATGCCACGTCCCGCCATAGGGGGCGTTC
The DNA here is from genome assembly GCA_937942145.1 of uncultured Opitutaceae bacterium. Classification (GTDB taxonomy): domain Bacteria; phylum Verrucomicrobiota; class Verrucomicrobiia; order Opitutales; family Opitutaceae; genus Pelagisphaera. The sequence goes on along the minus strand of CALDFV010000153.1, from coordinate 4,154 downwards.
GCAAGGACCGTTGGGCGCGATCCCGCACTTGAAGCAATGTGGCTCAACTCATTGTAGCGCTTAGCTATTTTGTCAAAGATCCTCGATGCCTCCTCTTCTTTGTCGAAAAAAACTGCCGTAAACTTCAGCCACTCCGAGCGACCCAGTGGATGCTCTTCCATATACCCTGCTGTAATCACGACCGGCTGCTTCGCCCTTTCCAATTGTGGATGGGCATCAAATTGTGGATTTCCCATAGCACTGGTAAGAACCAGATCTGACTTTAGCATAAGCAACGTCTCTATATTCAGCGAACTACCCTCTTGAATTTTATTGGTGTATCCACTTTTTACTTGTTCTAAAGCAGCGGGGTCGTGGGCTAAGCTGACGTTAGCGAGCCCAACCAGTTCGTCGTACAAATCTAGAGACTTAATATGCCCCAAATATACCGTCTCTAGAATCGACATTCTCTGAACCGGCGTCCGGATGATACGCATTCCTGACGGTAAATCTGGGACCGCTGTTGTCCGAGGAACTAACGCATAGTTAAACGTTAAGTTCGCTGAACCGCGCCACATATTTCTAACTGTCACGATCTTGTGTGTTTCAAAATACTCGACGCTGAAGTTCTTGGCATACGTAAGCTCTACCGGCTTCCCTAACACGGTGGAACTTCCCAATACACAAGTCAATGCGATCCAAAGAACGATTTCCAAATGCGTGCGGCAATGCCTAGAGTACTCCCCCCCTTTGCCCACACGGACCCAGTTAAGAATGGTAGAAAAATGCGATCGCTTGCTCACGTGTACTTCAGTCTTTCTCCCAATTAGAACCGCCACTCAACTCCAGCAAATGCCGCTAACCCTCTCGCCGGCACGCGTCCAGAAAAACTCGAAAAGCTGACCGTGTAGTCTTCGTTCAATGCGTTTTCGACACGGGCAGTCAGAGAAACGGCATCGCTGAATCTATATCGAGAATAACCTCTCACTAGAAGATAGTTATCAATATCTACACTTCCAAAGCTCTCGCGACCGATTACGTAATTCACACCCGACCCGACTAGCCACTTTTCGTCGAAACGAAATTCATTGTTCAAACTAATCTGATGGCGAGGAACCCCGGGCAAGCGCGACGTAGTATTGAAACTTAGGTCTGTCGCGCTCGATTCCGTCCAGGTGTATGCCAAGTTTGCCGACCAATTCTCCTTCAACTGATAGCTCACATAGGCTTCCAATCCGTAATTCTCGGCACTGTCCCGATTAGCGTAGGTTCCGTCAAAACCTGTAGTGGGCACGTACACTACAAGATCCTCAATATCGTTCTGGAAATAGGTAGCCCCTAGCTGAATCGCTCCATTTTTGTAATATTGGTCGAAGCCGACTTCCCAGCTTTCACTCTCTTCGGGTTTCAAATTCGGATTACCCAGAGCGAAACTCGAAGTGGAAAAGAGGCGAAAGAAATTGGGGGCCCTAAATGCGGTGCCAATAGCCGCGCGAAGTTTCGTTTTGGTGGGAAGTTCCCAGGCTCCATTCGCCCGCCAAGTTGTCTTCGATCCCGCGATATCATAATCATCGTGTCGGGCTCCCAAAACGAGGTTAACCCCTTCGCCCGCTTCGATCTCTGCTTGGGCAAAGAGCGCCCAGTTATCGCTCTCGCTTTCTGGAAACGAATTATCGTTTCCTTCCTGGCGCTCCCAAGTTGACCCTGCCACCAGTCTCAATGATTCGGATACATCAACAGTATTCTGCCAATCGAGAGACCAGTTTGCTGCATCTCCAATGTAGATGAAGCCTGTTTGCCGATAATACTCGTCCAGCATAGAGGCAGTAAACTTCTGAGTCCAATTTTCACGACTTGTTTTTAAATAAGCGCTTAGCGCTATCGTATCGCTTTGCACACGTGTTGAAGGAGGAGGTGTCAGATCGCCCACTGGATTACTGTAATCCGTAAACTCGCCCCGCGACGAGATGCCGACCGTGGTATTTTCAGACAAGTCGTAGTCCAATCGGAAAGAATAGCTCTTCATCTTGCCTTCATTGTCACTGAGTTCGTTGTCGCTTTCTTGACTGGCCGCATGAAAAGAAAAATCAAGTTCTCCTGCCTCACCCTGTCCCTGAAAGGCAGTCAGAAAGCTGTTAAAGGAACCCAGCTCATTCGTAAAGGTGTAGCGCGGCGTTCCTCGACCTTGCCTCGTTTCGAGAAGGATCACTCCACCGATCGCGCTGGATCCATAGAGCGTACTTTGCGCACCTCGAACAACTTCCAACCGCCCCAAATTAAAGCCACTAGCCCCAGAAATGAAGCGGCCATTGGAAAAAATGGAGGTATTGGTTTTTGCCCCGTCAACCATTGTCAGTACCCGCGAACCTGAATTGCCTCGAATCATAACTTCCGCTGTCGAGCCCAATGCCTCATCGCTTTGCGAATAAACCCCTGCAACGTCGAATAACACGTGCCGCATATCACGGTACATCTTACGATCAACCTCGCTCCCTAACAAAACGTCTGCGCTAATTCCCAAGGTGCTCGCATCACGCTCGGTTCGAGTCGCGCCGACAATGTAAGGATCGAGCTCGTGACGCTCCTCCGCCATCGTGGAGGGCAACACAAACACGGTTGCCCCTAATATGCCTGCCTTAATCGCAAGGATTCGTTTTCTAAGTCTATTTTGAGTTGTCACGTTATTCCGTACCTAAATTTCTGTCGCGAAAATTAAGATACGGACAACCCACGGCTACACGTTGACCCAAACGTCTCAAACTACTGAGACGATTAGGAACACGATGATTTCGACTAGCAATAAGCATAGACGAATCATTCCATACCACTTGTTTACGCGACAAGCGTCTGACGAATCGAATTTCGACTCAATCGGTATTTCATCCGCAGCCAGCAATAGGACTCAGAGCAAAATGGGCTCCATACCTCAGCGCGACTGTCGCCGATTCACACGGCGTTTCCTGAAATCTGCGGACTTAAAAGTAAAAAGAACTATCGCCAGAAACGGCTGGCGATTGATTAATGCAAGACAATAGTCTACGATGGCAAATCCGGACCGCAAGAAATTGCGAATAGCTCACCTGTCTTTTGTCAGGTCGCAAAGGTACGTGCCACGTTTCCCGTAGCGCGAGCGCTACGGCGTGAGCTTTGTGCGGGCTCTTGGCATCGAGAGCAGGGCGAGAGAGCGTGCCGGGCGTAGCCGGCAAGGCGAAGGCTGGTCACGCTTCGCCACGCGGATTTGATTGTTCCTCCCGATTTAAAGCTCCTTCACCCAAATATTGCGAAACTGGATACGGTTGGAGTGATCTTGCAGCGAAATTGGCATCGCCTTGTCTGGAGCGGGTATCGCCCGATCAGCTTGCCTATGGGCCGTTTGATGACGAAGCTCCTCATTTTTCTGGACCACAATTCCGTTGAGCCGTACGGTTATACGGGCATTCTCCTTGAGTTTACCATTTTCAAATTTGGGGGCGGTGTAGTTGATATCGTAAGTCTGCCATTCCATAGGCGGGCGAGCGGCATTCACTTTGGGGGGAGACATTTTGTAAAGGGCTCCCAGCTCGTTCCAGAGTCCATCCAAGCCGTAGCTGTTCAGAATCTGGGCCTCGTATCCTTGGAAAAACAATCCACTGTTTCCTCGACCTTGACCGCTCTTGCCCGGTTCAACTGGGTAGCGGAATTCCATGTGGTAGCGAACATTCTTGAATTTCCGCTTGGTCTGGATTCCCCCGCCAATAGGTGGGCTCGCACCCTTGTTGGCCGCCGTCGGATTGATCTCCATCGCTCCATCTCCTAGTAGCGTCCAAGTAACCGCCCGGCCGTCCTCGTGCTCCCACTCATCAACGTTTTTGCCATCGAAAAGGACAACAGCGCCCCTTGGAGGTTTCGCACCCATCGTAGGAGACCCCAGCTGGACACGCTTTAGGGAAATATCGGCTACTTTACCTCCAATCGACCCCTTCCCAGCTAGACCCGATTCTGTGACCCGCACATTCCAATCCCCATCCTTCAACACGATTGCATCACCCCTGAGCCGCGCCTCACCCGAGTAGTAGATCTCTGCGCGGAGATTGTGGTCCTGGGTGAATTTGAGGCGATACCTACCCTCGTCTATGTTGATTACCTGAGCACACAGACCAGGATTGATTTCCTGATAACTCTTTTCGGGAGCATTG
>CALDFV010000152.1 GCA_937942145.1 uncultured Opitutaceae bacterium | reverse complement strand
CTGTCATTCATGGTAGCGGGCGATCTCCGAGCGCCCATTACTGTATCTATTGGGTGGGCGATCGGAGATCGCCCGCTACCTTAAAAAACCTCGGGCTTGCCCCAAGGATCTATACTTTTGCTCTCTCGCTAGTAATTTCGTAGGCGGTGGCTCGAGCGATAATCGATAGGAGTTAATCCACTCCTTTTCTTAAAGTGATCGGACAAGTTGCTCGCGTCCACAAATCCGCATCGGCTTGCTATTTGAGTGGCTGTCAAGCTGATGTTGTTGTACTATCCGCCCGCATCGGCAATGAGAATGAGTGACAGTTGGAAGGGAGGAGAGTGCGATATGATTTTTCTTGGTGATCCAATCATGTAGGAGTAGGCTAGGTCACAATACTTCTCGTTTTCTTATCTATGCACCCCGTTTTTAAGCCCATGAATTTCTTATACTCAACGATTCAGTTCTGCAGTGTTCCCCGGCGTGTCACTATGTTACTGGCTGCTCTGATACTAGCGCCCATTGCATTCGGTTCGTCTGAGCCGCAGAAGGCGTCTTTGCTCTCGGCTTTCTTCCCGGCGGGAGATTTAGTCGATCCCAACCAAGATATGAATCCTGACACTCGCATCGCCATCAACGGTCAACCTGTGTCGAACCGCCCTGAGGTTTCCGCGCAACCGCAGGCGCCACTCGTCCGGGTGCTTGAGCCGCTGGCGGCGAAGCTCGAACCGTCTCGAAAAATCGCCTACAAATCAGTGGGCAAGGGGCGCGATCTCGAATTGCATGTTTTCGAACCGGAGGAGCATGACGCTGCAAAAGACAGGCGACCGTGTATTCTCATCATTCACGGAGGCGGATGGACCGGAGGGGAGCCGCGGGTGTACTACACGATCGCCGATCATTACGCGAAGAAAGGGATGCTCGCAATTAGCCTGCAATATCGGCTCATGAACGCGAAGGAGGGCGTAACCGTATTCGATTGCGTGAAGGACGGTCGTTCGGCGATGAGATGGCTGCGGGCGCAGGCATCGACGTTGGGAATCGATCCGAATCGGATTGCGGTAACCGGCGGTTCGGCGGGTGGTCATGTCGCGCTGGCAACGGCAGTTTTCGAGAATGGACCCGATGTCGATGACGCAAGGGATGATCTTTCCATATCGTGTGTCCCGGATCTACTGATTCCCCTGAATCCCGTGATTGACACCTCGGCGGATGGATACGGACAAGGTAAGATCGGGAAACGCTGGAGGGAGCTGTCTCCACTACATCATGTTAAGCGGGATCTGCCACCGATGCTGATCTGTCATAGCACTGGGGATACGGTCACGCCGTATGCGGGTGCCGCCCGGTTTGTGGAGTTGTCCAAGGCGGCGGGCAACGACTGCCAACTATTCACGTTCGAAGGCGGTCGGCATGGCTGGTTCATTTTCGATCTCGAGCACTATGCAACTATCTTGCGCGTGATGGACGATTACCTGATAGAAAAAGGATTTCTTTCGTAGATACCGCAAAGCCGTATCCGTAATCAGCCATCGTTGGGCCAACCCAAAAATGAGGGAGAACATTAGCTCGACTGAGTCAATCCCCATATCGTCGGCAAAGACGATGATGACATTCGGTTTTTTCGTAGCTGTCAGGAACTACGCGCCCAAGATAAAAAGCGCGGAAGGAAACGCCAGTTTCAGCATGGTTCTAATTCTCATCTAGTTAGCAATTAAGAGCTGGTGGCTGCTGTGCGGGAGTTTTTGATAGGAAATGAATGTCTCTCTGGGCTCTTTTGGTGAAGTCGCCTAAGACTCGGTCCGTTCAGTGCAATGGTTTCGATTTGATTCGGAGGGGAGGTTGATAGTGGGATTGTTTGCAAGCTCGATACTCGGTACCGATTTGTTGACCCCTATTTGAATTAGGGTTTTTAGTAACGATCTCTTTGATAACTGAGACGATTTAGGGAACTGGATAGGTTGACAGATTGGCTTCGGAAATGGATTCTCGTTGGTAATACTAATTATCGTTCTTATGAAAAAAACACCTTTTTCTGCTCCGGCATCGAATCGCCGCCAGTTTTTGAAAACCTCGTCGCTTCTTGCGGGAAGTGCCTTTGTCGTGCCTCGATTTTCGATTGGGCAATCCGGACAGTCGGCGAACAATAAGCTTAATATTGCGTTTATCGGAGTCGGCCCAGGTCAGGGCAGAGGCAATCTGACGCAAATGGCCAACGAAAATATTGTAGCATTTTGCGATGTCGATCCTGCTCAGATTGCGAAGACTAAGGAGAACTTTCCAAATGCTCGTACGTTTAGCGACTACCGCGAAATGTTCGACAAAATGGGCAACCAGATCGATGCGGTCGGAATTGCGACTCCGGACAATACGCATTTCGTCGCGGCGATGGCAGCAGCAGATTTGGGTAAGCACCTTTTTGTTCAGAAGCCTTTGGTTCACAATATCTATGAGCTGAGAACGCTTTGCGAAAAGACTCGGCAGAATAAGCTCGTTACTCAGATGGGAAACCAGGGACGCGCTTTCGATGGAATGCGTCATATTAAGGAATGGTTCGACGCGGATGTGTTAGGGGAGGTGCGAGAAGTTATTGCTTGGACGAATCGACCTAATAAAGGATACGGTTTCCGGTCCGGCGAGAGAAAGAAATTGCCTGACGCTCAACCAATTCCGCAGGGTATGGATTGGGACAAATGGATTGGGCCAGCTCCTATGACTGGTTTTAGCGAAGATTTGCATCCAGGCTACTGGCGCGGTTGGTGGGATTATGGGTGTGGAGGATTGGGCGATATTGGCTGCCACACGATCGACATTCCGTACTACGCTCTTCAGCTCGGTCACCCTACGAAAATTGAGGTAGAATTGGCTGGTGAGCCAAATTTGATCTACACGCCTAGCGGTAGCGTTGTAACGTATCATTTTCCAGCTCGCAACGGGTTGCCTCCCGTTAAGGTCAAGTGGGTTGAAGGTCCGAAGGTGCCGAAGATGGCGAAGGATTTTGAAGCGGCTCAAGCGGTCGCCCTAGCCAAATCGGGGAGGAAGGAAGAAGCGAAAACCTATGCTGATGGCATTTTCATGGTAGGAAAAAAGCAAACGCTCTTTTCGCCGGGTATGCGTCCCAATAGTCCGCGTCTTTATGATGAAGACGTTTGGCAAGAGTTTCGCCGAAACCGTCCACCTCAAACATTGCCGCGAATTAAAGGAGGGAATATTCAAGAGTGGATACGAGCTGTAAAGGGGGAGGGGCCGAGACCTGGCTCGCATTTTGACTATGCCGAAGGATTGACGGAGTTAATTTTGCTCGGAGCGTTGGCTATTCGCACGGGTAAGAATATCGAATGGGATTCGAAGAAAATGAAAATAACGAATGAACCCTCCCTTAATAAGTACATTAAGCCAAAGGCTCGCAAGGGTTGGCGTGAGTACTATCGTGGTTGATTTTAGTATCCTATCAGCGGTAGCCGCCGTGTGCACATGACCTTAATTGTCTGATTCGGAGCCAGCGAAGTATGAAAAGGGTGCGTAATCGGTCGCGGATCAAAGCGAGCAAACGGATAACCAAATCAACGACTCTCTATTGTCGGGCCGGAACCTCAGGTTCCGGCCTTTTGGTTTTGTGTGAGAATATTTCAAAGGATGTTAGTCTAACACTTCTTTGAGAAATGGTAGAAGTCGCTTTGTCCGTTCAGTGGCGCCCTCGGCGGTGGTGTGGTGGCTGGTGTCGTAAAAGAGCTCGATGTCTAGGATAAAATCCTCAGGTTTGCCGAGGAACTCTAGTCCCATTGAGGATGTGAAGTTGGTGATGCGATGGATGCTGGCTTTTACTTTGGGGTGCTCGAGATCTAGCTTTGGGTTCCGGGCCATGGGGAGCCAGGACATGAGGATTTGCACATTGTTTTCACGGGCCCATTTCGTGAACTCTTTGAAGTCATGTCGGGTCATTTCGGATACAGGATGCAAGTCCATTAGATAATAATCGTGCGTTCCGCGCCAAAGAGTGTGGTTGCTTTGCACGAAATCGCCATGACGATTGAGGGTCAGGTAGTTGTAGTAAGCAGGGATTTCGCCAGTGTATCGACCGTCCCATTGATCCTCGAGGTTTTCGATCACTTTCTCCGGGGGGAGTGGTTTGAGTTGCTTGTCGAAGTCGCCCGTCAACTGGCCGAGACGTACGAGGTCTCCGGCCAGGACTTTCCGCCAAGGCAGACTTTTCAAGAACTGGGCTTTTCGGCCAAGGGATAGGCTCCAGAAGAACTCCGGCTCCCAGATCGTTATCTCGTCTGCCGCATAGCTGGAGTAGTTGTTCCGAAAGTACATGGAGTTTTCCAATCCCAGAATCAACGCGTCACCCGGTTTGGCGAAAAGCCGGACTTCGTCGAAGCAGAACTCGAGCGGCATGTTGATATTGAAAGCAAGATTTACCACGTCAAATCCAGTCTCCGCCTGCAACAGGGGCGAATCGAACCCGAACCAAGTGCTGGATCCTCCTTGTAGCCAAATAGTGGGTCCCTCGATGGATTCGGCGATGTGGTGTTTGGCGATCCGAACTTCGCGATTCAAATGATGGGGCCACCAGGGCATGCCGAGATGAACGCAGAAGAGAATCACTGCGAGGGCAAACGCTGCCGATAGCGAGAGGATAAACCAGACTATGAATTCCTTAGCGGTCATGTTCAGAATCGAAAGTAGATAAAGGGGGTCGTCTGGAAAGTACCGCTTTGAATAATGACTATCACAATGATGATGGCCGTCAGAAACGCAGCCCGTTTCCTGAATACGGGGGCCTCGTTGACCGGATGGGTGAGCCAGGAAAGGGGTCGGGGGAAGAGCAGAACCAAGGTGAGTGCTGCGAGAACTTGAAGAGACGATAACATGATTTCAGAAAAAATGAAGTGGCCAGCATGCACCCCATTGATGAGTCCCGGATACCATTCGAGGAAGTGAATCGCGTAATGAACGGTTTTCCAGGAATCCACTGGTTCGAGCGTTTTGAGAAACTCGCTCAGAGGAAGGCCATCTGCGGTAATCCATCCGAACTCGCCGAAGAGAGCTTGAAAATAACGGGCTGATTCGTTCAAATTATCTGCCCGGAAAAGCGTCCAGCATAGTGTCACGCTCAAAAAAGTCAGTGCCCACGAGAGTCCGGTCGGGAGCTTGATCGGGCTGTTTTTCCAGAGGTGGTTAATTGCTAGAAGCGTGCCATGGGCGAGACCCCAAAGCAGGAACGTGTAGTTCGCGCCGTGCCAGAGCCCGGCAATGGTCATCGTCAGAATCAAGTTTGAGTACTTTCGGAAAAACCCGCTGCGACTGCCGCCGAGCGGTATGTAGAGGAATTTTTTGAAAAAAGTGGAAAGGGTAACGTGCCATCGTCTCCAGAAATCAATGATATTGATGGCTCGATAGGGGGAAGCAAAATTTTCGGGAAGCCGAATTCCAAAAAAGCGACCCAATCCTAGAGCCATTTCTGAGTAGGCGGAAAAATCGAAATAGATTTGCAGCGAAAATGCGAGAAGTCCCAACCATGCGCTGAACGCGGATAGGCTTTCTCCTTGAGCGCTCAGCGCGAATGCGGAATCGGCGATGGGAGCTAGATTGTCAGCCAGCAGAATCTTCTTCCCGAGCCCGATAGTGAATAGACTGATTCCGAGCCCGATATCGTCCAGTGAAGGTCGCCCAAATCGCTTGGTCTGCAATTGCGGGATCATTTCGTCCGGCTGGACGATTGGCCCAGCGATTAGCTGAGGGAAAAAGGAAACGTAGAGCGCATACTCATGGGGTTTAGCGATAAGGCGTTTTTCACGATAGGTAATGACGAGATAGGAAATCTGCTGGAAGGTGAAAAACGAGATCGCGAGTGGAAGGAGAAACGAGGGTGGGGTGAGCGAGAGTCCGAAAAGAGTGGCTACCGATTCGGTCGCAAAGCCGGAGTATTTGAAGCCTCCCAATATCAGAAGGTTGGCCGTGATGCCGGCAACCAGGTAGCGTTTGGCCACATGAGATTGAGAGGTTCGTTCGATTGCTACGGAACAGAGGTAGTTGGCCGCGACTGAACCCATGAGCCAGAGCAGGTGGACGGGATAGGCCCAAGCGTAGAATACCCACGAGCAAACAAGCAGCCAGCAAATCGATACCCATGCAGGGACTCGCGAGCCGATTGCCATGAAGACAATCCAGACGATCGGGAGGAATACGAACAGAAATAGTGGGCTGAAGAATAGCATCGAGGAGGGGCTGATTCGTGGCAGCCTTTTGAATAGGGAATGATCAGTCTGGTCAAGGCAAGGTTCCTGCTAGGAAAAAGAGGTATCGGGCATCGAAATACTCCAAGGTGGGACGATTGCGAATAGATGGATGCCGCAGCCCGTTTTTTGGTCCTAGAATCACCATCTATGAAAATTTGATTCTATGAGGCTAAGATTTTCGATGGTGCTCGTTATCATTTGCGGATATCCGGTTTCAGCTGACGACTTCCCAACTGAAGCGGACCCTGGATTCGAGGTTTTTCGAGACCAGTGTAGGGCGTGCCATCTCGAAACGGGGATAGGTATTCAGGCGATGAATGCTCCTCAGATCGCTGGGCTGCCACGGTGGTA
>CALDFV010000151.1 GCA_937942145.1 uncultured Opitutaceae bacterium | reverse complement strand
CAATGGAACGGTCCAACATTGGCTAAACGGCTTTAACGTCGTCGAATACGAACGCGGATCGAATATTTATGATGCACTCGTGGCTCGTAGCAAATACGAAAATTATGAGAATTTCGGATTGGGAGAAAAAGGGCTTCTCCTTCTTCAAAACCATAACGATGAGGTAAGCTATCGCAGTCTCAAAATTCGCGAGCTCTAGTCTTCCGAAAATTATAACGACACCGCGTCAACCAGCAAGCGGACTTTCCTTTCAGACGTCTTGTCGTTTTCCATCACGCCTGAATATACGTGAACGGATAAGTCCCCTTTCCAAGGCTGAAGCTCCTTCAGAACTAGCGGGGCATTTTCTGGTGAGACACTGCCACCGATAACGATTTCCGTTCTCCCCGCACACTGCTGTATAAGCTGGTTGAGTACGAATACCCCGTCAAGGGCTGATCCCGATTCTCCCCAAGGCACCCCACTAGTAAGAATTCGATCAATACCTAATTGGATAAGAAGCTCCAGTGATTCTGGGACGTCTCTCACCGCGTCGAAAGCGCGATGAAAAGTCGCTTTCAAACCCAAGGAGTGGCTCAGTTCGATCAACGGTCCGATCTGAGGCACGTCAATTTCTCCCCCACCAGTCAATGCACCCAGCACCACTCCATCCGCTTTGGCTTCTGCAGCGATTTCGATCTCTCGGCGCATCTCCGCAATCTCATCACTGGAGTAGCAAAAATTTCCACCCCTCGGTCGCACCATCACCATAAGCCCGGGACGTTGAAAAGCCAATCGAGCCGCTTCAATGCTTTCTCTGGGCGGGGTCAAACCATCGAGGTGCATCGATCCGCAAAGCTCGATGGTATCCGCTCCGCCCTGGAATGCGGCCTTAGCAAATAGACCAGTCTCTTCAGCTGCGTCGCCTCGAATGCACGCTTCTACCTTTACCATGCCAGAATCCCCTCTTGATTTTTCCTATGATCGATCATTGAAGCCGCTTCTCCATTTTCTGATGCGGAATCGTAACTTCTACAAATTCATCGCCAACCGAATGATACCCGAGACTCTGGTAAAATCCGAGCGCGGTGACCCGTGCATTCAAACTGATTTTTACGCCGCCCTTCCCTGCCAATTCAGATTCGACCTTTCGCATTAGCTCCGAGCCAATACCCTGCCCTTGCATTTCCTTCTTTGTCGCCATCTGCCTGATACGATAGCAATGATCTCGCTCTGGAATAGCGATCAAGCAGGCAACGGCTTCATTTCCTTGAAAAATCGCGTAGTGGTAAGAGGACGCTTCCCAGGAGAGGTCTTCCAAACGGAAATCCAGCCCAAATGGCTCTCTCAGGATTTGGTTGCGGAGCAAGAACACCTTTTCGTATTCAGGAGAACCATAAGCAATTTCACAAAAATGGCGCTTCATGGGCTGGAAAAAAGCCTCAACCGCAGAACGCGACTGAGGCCAAATAATTAAATCAATGAGACTTTTGTCTTCATTACCCCGCTGCCGAAACCACATTCGATCCCGTCATTCCCAATTCGGCCATGACCGTATTTCCAGGAGCGCTGATACCAAATCGGTCGATTCCTAGGACTTTTCCTTCCAAGCCGACATACTTGTACCAAAGCCCCGTGACACCTGCTTCAATCGCGATCCGTTTCGTACAGGACGAAGGTAAAACACTCTCTTTGTATTCATCGCTTTGGCCATCAAATCTCAGCATGGAAGGCATCGACACGACACGGGCACCGGGACCTATTTCATCCGCTGCGGCAATGGCATGCTGCACTTCCGAACCGGTTCCGATTAAGATGACTTCCAAAGGTCCGGTCTCTTTTTTTATCACGTACCCTCCCTTGAGAACTCCGTGGCGGCGTTCTTCAGAAGTCGCCGTATTAATATTGGGCACACCTTGCCGCGTGAGCGAAAGCACGGTTGGACCGTCTTGACGCTCCATGGCCGCCACAAACGCTCCCGCAGTCTCTTCCGTATCACAAGGGCGAATCACGTCCAGATTGGGTATGACTCTTAGACCGGAAACCGTTTCCACCGGTTGATGTGTCGGACCGTCCTCACCCACTCCAACCGAATCGTGGGTGAAAATGTAGGTCACAGGAAGACCCGCCAAGGAAGCCAATCGGATCGAAGGTCGCAAATAATCCGCAAACACCATAAAGGTAGCTCCCGAAGCTCTCCAAATCCCATCGTAAGCCACCCCGTTGAGCAAGGCGCCCATGGCGTGCTCGCGAATCCCAAAGAGCAAGTTTCGTCCCGAGTCGTTTCCAGGCAGAAAATCGCCTCCGTCTTTAATATAGTTCTTCGTAGATCCGTGGAGGTCCGCAGAACCGCTAATCAATTCGGGACGGGCCTGCGCGATAGGCTGCAGGACATTCGACCCTGCCGCTCGCGTTGCCAGTTTCGCGTCTGCTCCCGCTACCGGAATTTTCGACAAAAGATCGTCAACGTCCACCGGAGCCGACGCTCCCGCCTCCAACGCAGCTGCTAGCTCGCCATTGGCCGCGACCCACTCATCATAGGTCGTTTTCCAAGTATTGTAAGCTTCAATACGCGCTTGCTTCAGTTCAGCGAAATAAGCTCGAACATCCTCGGAAACGTGGAAGCGCTCTTCTGGGAGCCCTAAAATCTGGTGGGCGTTTTCAGAATGCTTGATCGCGCCGCTCTCCCCATGACCGGCGCTCGTCCCGGCAACTTCCGGAATCCCTCGAGCAATCTCGGTCTTGGCAATAATCAACTGAGGCTTACCCTTCGCTGCCTTGGCATCGCTAAACGCCGCTGCCACGGCATCGAGATCATGTCCATCGATTGTGACAACACCCCATCCCAACGCTTCATATCGCATAGCGGTGTCTTCACTCTGAGACTTATCCGCCATCGCATCGAGCGTGACGTCATTACTGTCATAGAAAACAATCAAATTATCGAGGTGCAGATGCCCCGCGAGCGCAGACGCTTCCTGGGCAACCCCCTCCTGAATGCAACCATCGCCCGCCAAGGCCACGATGTGGTTGTCCAATATGGTATGGGTGTCCGTGTTGAATTTTGCTGCCGCCATTTTCTGGGAGACGGCAAACCCAACCGCGTTGCCAATTCCCTGTCCCAAAGGACCCGTTGTGCTTTCAACCCCTGCAGTTTCCTTGAATTCCGGATGCCCTGGAGTCTTGCTGTGCAGTTGGCGGAAATTCTTGAGTTCCTCCAAATCCAGATCAAATCCCGCCAAATGCAGCCAACTGTAGAGGAACATGCTTCCATGACCGCCCGAGAGGATGAAACGGTCGCGGTTTAGCCAACGCGGCTCGTCCGGATTAACACTCAGCGCGTGCCCATACAGGACAGCGCCAATCTCGGCTGATCCGAGTGGCAAGCCCACGTGTCCTGAGTGGCAGGCGTGAACCGCATCGATGGCGAGCCCGCGGGCTTGATTGGCAGCTATTTGAAGGATGTCTTTATTCATTTCAGATTGCGAAAATTCAAACAAGGTTTCGAAGGCCCCACGTCTATCTTGCCTGTCCAAGGGCTCAAGGGTAAAATGGCCGCTTAATCCTGTCACAGGGAATTGAGACAGCGACGATCCCGAGCACAAAAAAGGCTGCCCAAACGGGCAGCCTGATTAAAATCAAACATTCGGGCAGATATCAGTGGCCGCGGGCCAGGCGTTTTTCCTTCACCTGCATGGCCTTCTTGCCAACGAGTCCCCTAAGGTAGTACATGCGGGCACGCATTGTCTTGGATTCCTTCTCGATCTCGATCTTGGAAACGTTGGGGCTGTGGACCGGGAACACCTTTTCAACGCCTTCACCGTAGGAAATGCGACGAACCGTGAATGCCTCCTGAATGCCCGAACCCTTTCGTGCGATTACGATGCCAGAGAATATCTGGACGCGACGCTTGTCACCCTCTCTCACCAACGTGTGCACTTTAACACCATCACCTACCTTGAAAGGGGGAATGTCAGTCTTGAGCTGGTCTTGGTTCAAATCTTTAACAATCTGGTTCATTATATTAATCCTCTAGTAAATCCGGTCTTCGCTGGCGCGTTCTTTCCTCCCGTTCCCTTTGACGCCACATCTCGATTTCTGCATGGTTTCCGGACAAAAGAACCTCCGGAATTGGCATATCTCGAAACACCGCGGGACGCGTGAATTGAGGAAAGTCGAGCAAACTGCCTTGGAAGCTTTCGCTAGTCAATGATTTTTCTTCGCCTAAAAAACCGGGCAAAAATCGGCACAAACAGTCGATCAAAACCGCCGCTGCCAAGGTGCCATTGGTCAGTACATAGTCGCCGATACTGATCTCCTGATCGATCAGGTTTTCACGGGCTCGCTCATCAATTCCCTCGTAATGGCCGCTCAGTAAAATCAAGTGCGATTTCTGGGAGAGCGACTGGGCAATCGCAGGCGTCAAAGGTTCACCGTCCGGGGCAAGGTATATGCGGTGGCTTTGCGGAGCCTGCAGTGTCTCGAAGGCATCGAAGATCGGTTCCGGCATCAGGACCATGCCCGCTCCGCCGCCAAACGGGCGATCATCGACCTGTTTGTGCTTCCCCTTGGCCCAGTCCCGAAGGTTGTGGGCATTGACCTCCACCAACCCACTCGCCTGGGCGCGTCCCATCATGCTCTCAGATAGAAATCCGTCCAGCATTTGCGGGAAGAGCGTGAGTACATCAATTTTCATGGGCGTCCAACTAAGACAAAGGGGCAATCCGCTAATCGATTCAAGGCAAGGCTCTGGAAACTAAAAAACCCGGCTCGAAAACCGGGTTAGAAATTTAAAGGACAAGCGCTCTTGATTTAAGCTTCTGCTTCGACAGCAGCTGGCACTTCTTTGCGGGCTCTCTTAATGAGGCCTCCAACCGTTTCCGTTGCCTTCGCCCCAACGGAAGTCCAATAGTCAGCACGCTCCACATCCAAAGTGAGTTCAATCTGCTGGCCCTGTGCTCTCGGGATATAGGTGCCGAGCTTCTCGACGAAGCGTCCATCGCGGCGTCCGCGAGCCTCTGCGACCACTATGCGGTAAATGGGATTGTGGGTAGCTCCACCCCTCTGAAGTTTGATCTTTAAGGCCATGTTTCGGTATCCTGGAAAATTCGGAAAAGACGAGGAAGATTTACCAAAATTGGGTCTTGTCAAGCAACATCCGATTGAATGTTGTTCCTCGCCTATGCTCAAAGCAGGTATCGTCGGTCTCCCCAATGTTGGCAAGTCTACGCTTTTCAATGCGTTGACTCGAACCCGCAAAGCAGAGTCGGCCAACTACCCTTTCTGCACCATCGATCCCAATATCGGCGTTGTGAACGTACCAGACAAGCGTCTCGCCGTTCTCAAGCAGATCGCGAAAACCGAGGTGGTCATTCCCGCCGCGATTGAGTTTGTCGACATCGCAGGACTCGTTGAGGGGGCGAGCAAAGGAGAAGGACTCGGAAACAAGTTTCTCGCGAATATCCGAGAAGTTGACGCAATTGTGCAAGTCGTCCGTTGCTTTGAGAACGACGACATCATTCATAGCATGGGATCAGTGGATCCCATTCGGGATATCGAAATTATAAATACAGAGCTTGTACTCGCAGACTTGGAATCGGTGGAGCGGCAGCGAGAAAAAGCGATGAAGAAGGCCCGGGGCAACGACAAGGAAGCCCAAGCCGTATGCACGATGATCGACAAGCTCCTTCCCCATTTGAATGAAGGCAAGCCCGCCAATACCCTCGAGGTCTCTGAAGATGAAGGCTTGGTGATGAAGGGACTTCATTTGTTGTCCTCAAAATCCGTGATTTACGCCGCGAATGTAATGGAAGACGACTTGGCAGACTCTGAGACCAACGAGCTTGTCTCCAAGGTAAAAGCCTATGCGAAGGAAAGCCAAGACGCTGAATGCGTGGTCATCAGCGCCCAAATCGAGTCTGAGCTAATCGACCTCAGTTCGGAGGAAGCCGCGGAATTTCTGGCAGATCTTGGGGTAGAAGACTCGGGCATTTCCTTACTCATCAAAGCCACCTACGCATTGCTGGGTCTCGAAACCTACTTCACCGCGGGCGAGAAAGAGGTCCGAGCGTGGACTTTCACTCACGGCATGAAGGCTCCTCAAGCCGCCGGAGTCATACACACGGATTTCGAAAAGGGATTTATTAAAGCGGAAGTCGTGTCCTACGATGACCTGTCAGAACTGGGAAGTGTCGCCGCAGCTCGGGATGCCGGTAGATACCGTCTCGAAGGCAAGGAATACCCGTTCAAAGACGGTGATGTCGCCTTGTTCCGGTTCAATAACTAGCGCCTCGCTGCTGGATCGGCAAAATTCCGATCGATTTCGTTGAACCATTTGAACCCAAAAGGGGTCTCGAGTGGATCATGAATGCAATTTATGCAAACTCCCGAAAATCAACGATTTCATCGTCAAAAGGGCGAACAACGTAGGTAAAAGGGCCCAATCGCAGCAAAACCCCTAATAGAAACGTAATAACTAGCGATAATTTACGCGATAGCTTCCTTGTAATTCCCCAAAAAATGATGATCCTAAATTAACGCATGCTTTACGATCGACCCTACATGCAGCAAAACGGTGGTACCCGGTCCCGGAACTTGGTACTTGGTATCATCATTTTCAATGTGGTCATGTATGCGGTGCAGCTAACCGGTGGGGAACGGTTTTTCCGTCTTTTCGCGCTGACGACAAGCGAGCTAGGAGGGCCGCACATCTGGAGTTTCATAACCTACTCTTTCCTCCATAGCACCCAAAGCGTTTTCCACCTAGTAGGAAACATGATCGGTGTTTTCTTCCTCGGGAGGGCGCTTCTTCCAGAACTCGGCGAAAAGCGATTCGTCAGTCTATACCTTATTTCTACCTTCGTGGGAGGGATTCTCTGGTATATCGTCAGTTTCGCCACGCCATCGCATGCCGTCTATGGCGCGTCCGGAGCGGTCTTCGGCCTAATCACCTGTTTCGGGCTGATGTACGCGGAAAGCGATATTTACTTCATGATGGTCATCCGCATGAAAGCGAAGGTCCTGCTCTACATTTCATTGGGTATCGCTGCGTTTGGGCTAATCTTCTTCGAACTCCTAAATGGACACGGCACGGCCCATTCAGCCCACCTTGGAGGGATGATCGGTGGTTACCTTTTTTACAAGTTCATCTACCTGCGAAACCCGGGGCCCGGAAAAGCGGAAGCTTTCAAGATGCCAGACTGGTTTAAACCCAAACCTAAGAAGGCTACCACCAAAATTTTTCCCTACAAAGTTAACATCAGTCCTCCTCGCGATCTCAAAAAAGAAGTCGACCGCATTTTGGACAAGATCAACAGCCAGGGCTTCGGAGCGCTGACTGATAGCGAAAAGAAAATACTCGATGACGCAGGAGATCTCTTAAAGAAAAGATAAACGGTACGAGACCAAATATTTTCCAGACGCGTCATAGACAATTAAAGAACCAGCCATAAACGCGAGATGCTTAAACGAAACGTTTTCCTAACCACCCTCACCCTCTTATCCGCAATACCGATCGGCCACGCGCTTACCGACAAGGAGCCCTTGATCGATCCCGCCGAGCTGCCAGTCCTGGCGCCAACGGATCTCATGTCACAGGAAACGATGCGGGTAATCGAAATGCTGGAAACCTTGCACTTCAACAACGAGGAGATCTCAGACGAGGCCTTTATCGAATTGATTCGCGAGTTCATGAGTAAGCTGGACTACAACCGCCTCTATTTCCTCCAGTCTGACCAAGACCAATTCATCGACACCTACGCCTCACGTCTCAGCATGCAAATGCGACACAAAGGAAACCTGGATGCCGCTTTCAACATCTACAGCAAGTACCGGGAGATCTCTCTCGAGCGAATTCAGTGGATCCTAGAAAAGCTCGAACAGGAATGGACATTCGACGGCGAAGAGGAGTACGAGTACGATCGGAGCGAGAGCCCATGGCCGGCTTCCGTGGAGGAGGCAAACGATCTGTGGGTAAAGCGGCTTAAGCAGGAAATGCTGCAAGAGCTTCTAAATGACAAGACGACTGAGGAGGCAAAAGAACGCATTACCAAACGGTACGAGCGTCAGCTTCGCAGCATCAAAGAATTCGGCTCGAGTGACGTGCAGGAGGTCTTCCTAACGAGCCTCACCCACATCTTCGACCCCCATTCCACCTTTTTCTCCTCGGATACGTTCGAGGATTTCAGTATTCACATGAGACTGTCCCTTGTTGGAATCGGAGCCCTGCTCAGTGAAGAGGATGGCTACTGCGTGATTCGTGAATTGATACCCGGCGGACCGGCCAAGAATACGACCGATCTCAAACCCAACGACCGGATCGTAGCCGTCGCCCAAGGGGATGGAGAGCCCGTTGACATTATCGACATGGGCTTGCGTAAAGTGGTCGATCAAATTCGGGGCGAAAAAGGCTCCGTCGTAAATCTCACGATCATCCCGGCAGACGCTGTCGACGAATCGGAACGACGGGTCGTGAGTATTGTTCGCGATACCGTCCGCATCAACTCGAGCCGCTGTGAAGGAGAGATCTTCACCGTCCCGACCGCTTCTGGATCCACCATGTCAATGGGTGTCATCGACATTCCCGGGTTTTATGGCTCCGATGAAATCGACGATCAAGGAAATCGGGTTATAACCAGTGTCACGGCTGATGTCGAAGAGCTCGTCCTGAAAATGAAGGACGCGGGGGTACAAGGGATCGTCCTGGATCTTAGAAGAAACGGAGGGGGATTACTCAACGAAGCCGTCGACATGACCGGGCTGTTCATTTCGAGAGGACCGGTTGTTCAAGTGAAGGATTCCTACGGAAAGATCCTCGCCCGATCAGACCGCAACCCGAAAGTCGTTTATAATGGTCCCCTGGCAGTCCTAACTTCGCGCCACAGCGCGTCCGCATCGGAGATCCTAGCCGGAGCCCTGCAAAATTATGGCCGCGCATTGATCATAGGCAATGACAGCACGCATGGAAAAGGAACCGTCCAACAGGTCCTCCCGCTCGAAGACTATGTCCTCCGCGCTTACAATTCTAGCAACAAGGCCGGCGCGGCAAAGTTAACGATCCAAAAGTACTACCTGCCAAACGGGTTTTCCGTTCAGAGAAAAGGTGTCGTATCAGATATTTCATTACCTTCAGTTGCTGACATCACTGCGGTGGGTGAAGCCGACTTGGACAACGCCCTCGCTTGGGACTATATAAAACCTGCGCGCTTCTTCGTGGAAATGACTCTCAAAAAACCGTTCATTGAAACCCTGCAAGAACAGAGTAAGCAAAGACGCTTGCAGCTGGAGGAATTCGGATTCTTGAAGCAGCGAATCGGCTGGTATGAGGAACGAGAGGAGCAGAAGACGATTTCCCTCAATCTGGAAAAACGTAAACTCATCATGGAAGAGGACAAAGAGTTCATCGACCAAATGAAGGAGAAACAGCGCCAATTGGCCGAAATAAACTTCGATTCAACTGAAGTGAAACTCGATGCCGTTCTAAAAGAGGAAGCTGAGAACGAAGAGGAAGAAGAACCCGATTTAGCGAGTACCGAAGTGGCTCCCCTAGAAGAAGACGGCGAACTCGCTCAGACTGAGGGCACTCCCAGTGAAGATTTGGACATCGAAGTTGCCGAAAATGAAGCGGGCGACGAAGAGGAAGAGGACGAAGAACCTGTTCCAGATTTTGATATACAGCTTAGGGAAACCCTTCGCATTATGGTAGATGCGGTGAATGCGTCTCCAAACATCAACGACTGGAAACAGCCCGCGCTTCCACTGGCTTCTTCTAAATCGCGTTTCGAAAAGCTGATTAACTAAGCCTCAGCAGGCATATAGTTTTCAGATTCTCGGAGATAGCCCGCTAACGCTTCGCACGGACAAACCGAGGCCGACCGCTCCAGTCGTTGATTCCTTCACTCACGCTGTACCCATACCGGTTACAGGTATCCAGCAGAGCCGAATGCTGTTCTATTCCCGTTTCGAGCCAGAGCGTTCCCCCTTCTTCAAGGTGTTTGAAGGCTCCTTCAATGATAACTAGCAAATCCTCTAAACCTGCCTTATCAGCAACGAGCGCGGTCACCGGCTCGAAATCCTTTACCTCGCTTTCCGCATCAGACAGTTCCTCTTTCGTCAAATACGGGGGGTTCGCGACAATCAAATCGAATGAGTCCGAATCTCCCAGTTTCTCAAACCAGTCTGACTGGACAAACTCGACTCGGTTCTGAAGTCCGCAATGTAAGGCGTTTTCCTTCGCCAGATCGATAGCTTTGATGCTTTCATCAATCGCAACCACTTGTGAACGCGGGAAGTGCATCGCCAAAGCAAGGGCAATCACCCCTGAACCTGTACCCAAATCCAGTATACGCACTTCTTCATCGATCTCTGGTCCAAGATCAATGATTTGTTCAACCAATTGCTCTGTTTCCGGTCTCGGGATCAGCGCTCTGTGATCGCATTTAATCGTTAGATTGTGAAACGGAGTTTGACCAATAATGTACTGCAACGGTTCACGCTTCCCTCTTCGGGCGACGTATTCCCTCATCTTCCCGAGTTCCGGCTCCTGCAAAGGCCGATCAAACTGCAGGTAGAGTTGCATTCGACCCATTCCCAACACGTGAGCGATGAGCCACTCCGCATTTAATCGCGGGTTCTCTACCTGCTTGCGTCCGAGAAAGTCCGCACTTTTTCGAACTACATCCAAAACTGTAAGCACCTTAACCACGGGTTTTCTGCGATTTCTAAACCTGAGATTGACCGCTCATTAGACTCTCGATTTTCAGTTTCTGATCTTCCTTCTGAAGCGCTTCGATCACTTCGTCGAGCTCGCCCTCCATCACCTGATTCAAGCTGTGGATGGTGAGTCCAATTCGATGATCAGTCAGTCGGCTTTGAGGAAAATTGTAGGTTCGAATTCGTTCGCTCCTGTCTCCAGTGCCCACTTGCTTTTTGCGATTTTCGGCGTACTTGGCTCTTTCTTCGTCCTCTTTCGCCTGAAGCAATCGAGACCGCAAAACCGTCATCGCCTTCGCCTTGTTCTTAATCTGCGAACGTTCGTCAGAACAAAGCACGATAATCCCGGTCGGCTTGTGAAGGATTTGTACGGCAGAATCGGTCGTATTGACGCCTTGCCCACCTGGACCGCTGGCTCGGGTAACGGTTATTTCCAGCTCCTGAGGATCGATTTGAATATCCACTTCCTCTGCTTCGGGAAGCACGGCGACTGTTACAGTGGAAGTATGTATGCGCCCTTGAGACTCTGTTTCAGGCACCCGCTGAACGCGATGAACTCCACTCTCAAACTTCATTTGCTTGTAAGCTTCCTCCCCTCGAATGAGAAAGGACACTTCCTTGAACCCGCTGATGCCACTTTCACTCGAACCGAGCTGTTCGATCGACCAGCCACGACGTTCCGCCAATCTAGTGTACATTCGGTAAAGGCTTCCCGCAAACAAGGACGCTTCGTCACCTCCCGCTCCCGCACGAATTTCAACGATCGTATTCCGCGAGTCAGAATCATCAGGAGGGATCATGGAAACGAGGATCTTGCTCTCAAGACTAGCTACTTGCTCCTCCAACTCAGGAAGCTCTTCCAAGGCAAGCTCCTTAAGCTCTTCATCTCCATTGGGATCCTCCAGCAGCCCTTTGTGCTCCACTAAGGCAGCCTTGGCCGATTCCAGAGCAGCATGGTCCTCGATTAGCTGACGCAATTTTATTTGCTCTCTAGATAGCGCCGCCGAACGGCGGGCATCATTGAAAAAGTCAGGCTGATTCATAAACCCGTCGATTTCTTCAACGCGTTTTTGAAATGTGGAAATATCTGGAAGCTCGATCGCCATAAGAAAGGAAGCAGCAATGCCGACTCGATCTTAAAACTGCAAATCTCAATTTAACGAAGATGCGGGACGAGATAAGACAACCACTGAACCAATCGATAGTTTCTTTTCTCCTCTTAGTCCAACACGATTACTTCGCTCTCATCGAAATTGGCAATTGCAGTCGCAACCTTAAGGCGTTTTCTGTCTCGTATGGCACAAGGACTGTTCACCCAGAACAGAATAGCCCTCATCTGGGATTTCGACAAGACGCTGATACCCGGCTACATGCAGCAGCCCATTTTCGAGCGATATCAAATCGACGAAGATCGCTTTTGGGAGGAAACCAACGCCATGGCGGAACGCTACAAGGAGCGCGGTTATCACGTGTCAGGCGAGAGCGTATACCTCAATCACATCCTCACTCACGTTCGCAACGGCCAGATGAAAGGCCTCAACAACGAGCTGCTCCGAACCCTAGGGGCTGAAATCGAGTTTTACGAGGGGCTGCCGAAATTCTTCGGCGAGCTGAGAGCGGAAGCGCGCTCCAAACCTGAATACGAAAAGCACGAAATCGAAATCGAGCACTATATTGTCAGCACGGGCTTGGCAGAGATGATTCGCGGCAGCGAAATAGCTCCCTATGTCGACGGGATTTGGGGATCGGAGTTCATCGAGAACCCCCTTTTGCCAGGTTTTCTCTCCCAAGACGAACTAGCGATGGAGACTGACAAGGAAATCAGCCAAATCGGCATGATGATCGACAATACGACCAAGACTCGGGCCCTGTTCGAGATCAACAAGGGCTCTAACAAAGACGGCGCGATCGACGTGAACGCTAAACTGGCCCACGAAGACCGTCGCATTCCTTTTCAGAACATGATTTACATCGCCGATGGGCCCAGCGATGTACCGAGCTTCTCCGTGGTTCGCAAATTTGGAGGAAAGGCTTACGCCGTCTATAAACCGAGCAACGAGGCCGAGTTCGCCCAGAACGACCTCCTTCTGCAAACAAATCGCATTCATGCCTACGGTCCGGCTCGGTATTCCGGAGATTCCAATACTTCGATGTGGCTTCGTTTGCACGTTCAGAAAATCTGCGACCGAATCGTCGCCGATCGGGAAGCGAATTTCGCTAAACGTATCGCAGAGCCCCCGAGGCATCTAAAGGACGAGGTCGAGACTCCCGAAGCCGAAGCGGATATTGCGGAGCAGGATTCGCTAGAGATCTGAAGCTCAGCAATTGAGCTTTAACCGGCGAGAACATTCGAATCCTAGTAGAACTTCCAACGAAATACTTGAAATCCCTCGATCCGTTCGCTAGACGCTTCGCCCTCAAGCTCAAAAAAACTAAAAAACCCTATTCAACCAGGAACTTGAACCGGTAGAACAAATCTATTTTTCACCCTAAACTTAAAACTGATCCACTAATGGTAATTGTAGATAATATAGTCAAAGACTACGGGGACTTGCGAGCCGTCGACGGCGTGTCCTTCGAGGTTAAGAAAGGCGATATTCTTGGCTTTCTTGGTCCCAACGGTGCGGGCAAGTCCACCACAATGAAAATGATCGCAGGCTACCTTTCACCGACTGCCGGGACCGCCTCAGTAGCGGGATTCGACGTGCAGAAAGATCCGATGGAAGCGAAGAGACGTATCGGGTATTTGCCAGAAAGCAGCCCTGCCTACCCAGAGATGACGGTTGTCGAGTTCCTGACCTATGTCGCGGAAACCAGAGGCTATCGCACGAAGGATGAAATCCACGACCGCCTGGCCAACGTCATCATAAAATGTCACCTGCAAACTGTGCAGAATCAGGCCATTGAAACGCTCTCCAAGGGATACCGTCAAAGAGTCGGTGTCGCCCAAGCCATCCTGCACGATCCACCGGTTCTCATACTCGACGAGCCTACCGATGGTCTCGATCCGAACCAAAAGCACGAGGTGAGAAACTTGATTAAGGCAATGGCTGAGGAAAAAGCCATCATCCTATCTACCCATATTCTCGAGGAAGTCGAAGCGATCTGTAATCGCATCATCGTCATCGACCAAGGAAAGGTGCGCGTGAATGAAACCCCTGAGGAATTCAAAACACGACTACCCGGATCTTCCATCGACGAAATTTTCCGTGAAATCACCAACAGTAAGGCATACGCATGAACCAGATTGCTCCTATATTCAAGAAAGAGTTCTTCGGCTATTTCCGTTCGCCCGTCGGCTACGTGATTCTAGCCGTATTCCATATCGTCCTCGTCGGGCTAGCCATTTTCGCCGGCTACTACGAAAGCAACCAGGCCAGCCTGGACACCATCTGGACCTTCCTTCCCTGGACCTTCCTGATTTTCATTCCCGCCACAGGAATGCGGCTTTGGTCAGAAGAGAAAAGATCAGGCAGTATCGAGCTTCTCTTTACCCTGCCTATACCGACCATGAGCGCAGTGTTAGGGAAGTTTCTCGCCGCCTGGGCGTTCATCGGGATCGCTCTGGCACTGACCTTTTCCCTGGCCCTAACCACAAGCTACCTTGGCAATCCGGATTGGGGAATCATCTTCTCCGGCTACTTCGGATCCGTTCTCATGGCCGCTGCCTATCTGTCTATTAGCTCAGTTTGCTCGGCACTGACAAAAAACCAAGTGATCGCCTTTGTCATCAGCGTATTGATTTGCGTGCTGGTGACACTCTTCGGTTCGCAAATCTTGCTAACCATCTTCGAGAATATTGCGTCCCCTGGGCTCCTAGACTTCCTCGGCAACTTCAGTTTTCTCAATCACTTTCAGACGATGACTCGCGGACTCATTGAACTAAGCGCCGTATCGTTCTTCGTCGTCCTGACCATCGCCTTCCTGGGCATCAATGTAATCGTTTTGGAAAATTAGAAACGGGAATATACTGACATGAAAACGAGTACAAAAATTCACGCCGCCATTCTCATCCTCGTAAATTTTCTCCTGCTGCATTACGTCCTTTCATCCATACCACTAAGGATTGATATGACAGCGGGGAATTCTTTTACGCTCTCGGACAGCGCCAAATCGCTGCTCTCCAAAGTCGAAGAACCGGTTCGGTTCGACTTTTACCGGACCCGATCAGTCGAGGGGCTTTCACCTCAAATCAAGATGCACATCCAGAACTTTGGAGATCGCGTAGAACAGATGCTCCGTCAGTTCGAGCGGGCCGCCAATGGAAAGATCATTTTAGATCGGATCGACCCTGAACCCGATACGCCTGCGGAGGAAAACGCGATTGCCGCAGGTGTCCATGGCCAAAGCCTGCCCAATGGAGACACCATTTTCCTTGGATTGGTGATCAGCCAGGGGGATTCCGAACACGTGATTCCCTTCTTCGATTGGAATAAAGAAGGCTCTATTGAATACGACATCGCAAAAGCGGTCCATGAAGCGCAGCAGTTGTCCAAGCCAAAATTGGGCTTGATCAGCACGCTGCCGCTGAAGGCGCCTCCGATGCCGATGATGCCCGGACAACCGCCACAAGAGGACCAATACATCATCAGCGAGCTCGAGAGCTCGTTCAATGTTGAGGTTATCGAGCCTACGGCTTCGGAATTGCCACAAGACCTAGATATGCTGATGGTGATCCATCCCATCGGGCTTCCGGAAACGCTTCTCTTTGGCATCGACCAGTTCACGCTGTCAGGAAAGCCCATGTTCCTCGCAGTCGATCCCTCATCGCTCTTTTTCAGAAGCCAGCAGCAACAGAATCAGATGATGATGGGTCGCCCCAATCCGAATACTTCGAGCGATTTCCAACCGTTCTTTTCTGCTTGGGGTATCAGCTACTCCGCTAGTGAAGCGCTCGCCGATCCTGACATCGCATATACTCAACAGAATACCATGCAGCCAGCCTGGCTCATTTTTCGCGAAGACAATGTCGCCGAAGATTTCCTTCCGGCCGCTGAGCTCAATGCGGTCTTGCTTCTCGAAGCGGGGAGCCTCGGCTTGGACGAAAGCTCTAAGCTCACTCTCGAGCCGATTTTGCAGACAACTGAAAGTGCCGGCAGCGTCGCCGGGATGATGCTTCAGTTTGCCCAGCAAGGCGCGCTCTTGAATCAGTTGGAAGCCTCTAACGAAAAACAGACCGTAGCCGGATTGCTCAGCGGAGAGTTTACGACGGCGTTCCCCAATGGAAAGCCCTCCGATCCGAGTGCTTCGCCAGAAAGTGAGGAAACCACAGAAGGATCCGATCAACGCTACACGGGAGAAGGCAATGTATTCATAATTGCTGACACCGACTGGCTACTCGACCAGTTTTCCATCCGACGTCAAAACTTCCTCGGCATGATGACCATTCAGCCAATCAATGACAATTTGACCATGGGTACAAACGTCATCGAGTTTCTTGGCGGAAGTCAGGATCTGATTGGCATCCGCAGCAAAGGAGAAGAGGCCAGATCGTTCGACCGCGTCCAAGCGATGGAAGTTGAAGCTCAGAAACAATATCAAATCAAGCTTCAGGAAGTTGAGGAAAAGATCTCCGAAATGAATCAGGAGATACAGCAACTAGTAACCCAACAACAGGGCACAGGATTAATCGTTGCGGGCCCAGAGCTTTCAAACGCCTTGCAGGAACTTCGGGAAAACGAAGCGAACATGAGAGCAGAAAGACGTGTCATTCGGCGTGAACTTCGAAAAGACATCGACGCCCTCAAGTGGAAGCTAGTATCCTTGAATATCGGATACTCGCCCATTGGTCTCGTCATATTCGGTTTCATTTTCTACCGCATGCGTAAACAAAAAGCACTCTAAGACTTACAATGAATATAAAGCATTTATACATCAGCGCTGGAGTCCTTGCTGTCCTTGCAATCATCACCAGCATTTTAACTCGCACTAGCAGTGCCCCCTTGCTCGACGAACGCGTGGGCTCTAATTTAGTCGACCCCGCGAATCTACGCGACACCGCAAAAATCGTTGTCGAGACCGATGGCGAGAAGATCACGCTTGTCAATGACGAGGAAAAGAAGGCCTGGGTACTGGAAGAGAAACACAATCTTCCTACCAGTTATACTCGTATCTCACAACTAGCCCGGAATGTTTCCGAAGCGAAGCTTCAAAGACTTGTGAGTGAAAACCCGGATCGGATCGCTACCTTAGGCTTTGAGGGAGGTGACCGCATTCAGTTCATCGACAAACTCGATAACGATATCGTTGCCTTCGGGCTCGGCAAGGAGACCGAAAACGGACGCCAGTTCCTCCGCTTCAATGGCGAGGAAAAGGCATTTCTAGTGAATACGACCTTCTACATTGACTCCAATCTCGACTCTTGGCTGGAGAAAAAGCTGGTTTCCTTCGAAGCGAACGACGTGGCAGCGATCACCGCTACACTGCAAAACGGAGACAAGCTTTCGGCAACTCGCGACAATGCCGACTCGGACTGGACCACAGATGACTCGCTTCCGGAAAAGAAAATCCTGAACCAGAGCTCTGTCGGACAAATCGCGTCGAAATTTGCCGGGCTCAGCTTCACTGCCACCGCAGACAAAGATGGACCCAACGTAGTCGCTGCTCGTGAGAACAGCCATCAATTCGATCTCCAACTGAACAACGGCAAAAGCTATCAGTTTACAATCGGACGCCAACCGGAAGTGAAGATAGAGAAGGAAGTCGAAAAGGAAGACGAGAACGGGGAGAAGACGACGGAAATGGAAGAAGAGGTGGTGACACCAGAAGGCCCGGTCTACTTCTTTATTTCATCCAGTGATGCAAGCGATCCAGTTAACGAATACATGAGCCGCTCTGCATTCGAAGTGAGTTCCTACCAATTCACCAGTCTGCCAGAATCTTTGGATGCCCTGCTCTCTGACGCCCCTGAACCGGTTGAAGAGACGCCCGCTCCCTTAGTGGTTCCTCCTGCCGAGGAATCACCCTAAGCCGGGTTTAAAAACCAATTAATTTGCTAAGGCCGGTCCTCACCAGAGGGTCGGCCTTTTATTGCCTTGCGCCCCTTAGCACCTCGATTTCCTAATCCTCGATGAGCTGCTTCTTTAGCCCCAAGACATCCGTATGCAATTCCTTAGCCAAAGCCTTGCGATCGCTTCCGGGACTACGAGCGGGCCCAAAGACTATCGTCGCTTGAACGGACCTGAGAGTCATCATTTTGAGCAAGTGATCGCCAAATGTCATATCGCCCCACCAGCAGACATCCATTACGGGATCTCCTCCGACACAATCATAGCGAATATAAGCAGGTGTGACTTTCCACTGGTTCTTCACAACCGGCTGCAAGAGTGAGGATTTGAACGGCAGAATTTGCGAACCATCAGTCGAAGTTCCTTCGAGATACACCGTCATCCCAACCTTGTTCTGAATCGCTTTCGCAAATCCGTCTTCCTGATTTGAAACCTCGCTGCGACGGCTTCGGTCAATAAACAAAGTCCCCGCCATCTTGACAAACCTACCAAGGAAAAACCAGTCGCCTACATCCTTCCGGGATAAAAAAACCTGAGGGGTTTGTGACGCCATCACGAGTATGTCCATGTAGCTTTGATGGTTTGCTGCGATAAAACTCCCCTCTTTTAGCAGTCCGCGAGCATCGACCGAAAACCGCATTACTTTTAGAAGCCAGGCTGCGAATCGTTGTTGCCACAAGGCCCGGCGATGCGGATCCCAATTTCTTCCCCCTTGAAAAAGATAAACCAGCCACATGTAGAAAAAAACTATTCCCATGTGGAAAAGTCGAAAGACCTGTCGGAACCGCTTTACAATCCAAGTCACTTGAGCCGATCAAAACGGCCTCAACTGAATTGACAAGACTCGCTTCGGGCCCATTTCAGCCCAGAAACTTCTGCAACGCTCGAGGACCTAGCTTCTCGAGGTCCAAGAGGGTCAGAAAATCGATGGTTTTAAACTCGAGGTCGAGAGCCGGCTTCCCACACAGCCGCGCGCCTAGGGTAAGGTAGGCTCGCATTAAACGAGGGGCTTTGATTGGCTCCGATGGATATTCCGGCGAAGCCAGGTCTCCTTTGCACTCGTATCCAGAATTGGGAGATGATTGAAAGCGGGGTTCCACTTGGTATTTTTTGAGGCTTTCGTAGGCGGCGATTCCGACGAGCGGATCGGTCGAAGTCAGCGAACTGCAGCCGATCAAATACCGCGACCCGTAGATTTTGGCATATTGGGCAATCCCCTTCCAGAGCAAGCCAAGCACCACCATGTTGCGGTGTTCTCGCGCGATGCAGGCTCTTCCCAGCTCGATCGTTTCCTTTCGTATCTTCTCAAACGGAGTAAAATCGAATTCCTGTTCGCTGTAATAGCCCAGTTTCTCGGCAGCATTGGTCCCGGTTTGAAGCCGGTAGGTTCCGATTACCGATCTGGTCTGAACGTCTTCGACTAGCAAGTGGTCACATACTGAGTCGAATTGATCGACATCCAATCCCGACGCTTCCGAAGATTCCAGGCCTTCCCCCAGT
This sequence comes from uncultured Opitutaceae bacterium, assembly GCA_937942145.1. Classification (GTDB taxonomy): domain Bacteria; phylum Verrucomicrobiota; class Verrucomicrobiia; order Opitutales; family Opitutaceae; genus Pelagisphaera. The sequence continues at coordinate 24,976 of CALDFV010000151.1, read as the reverse complement.
TCAACATTGAAGACTCGATACCGCAGCCTTTGGGCGCCTTCCACGTCACAATCGCTTCGAGCGAGCCTCACAGAGTAAGCTGATGTCGGCGAAGGAGGAATAAATTCCTTAACTCGGGAATTCCGAGTTGATTCACTTTGGAAGGTCGACATGGGTAAAGGAGATACGCGTAAATGCGGTCTTTGACCGGAGAAATTTACAACGAGACCCAACTGTCAATCCAGTCGAAAACGCCGCCCTGAAATATTGCCGTTTCGCTGTGCCCATTACCTGCACGCATCGTACACCTCTCTGGCGAGGAGTTGTCCAGCCATCCCCTTTTGAAAGAGCAAGAGCCCCTCCGAGGATCATCTATTTCTGAACCCCTAGTTTCTCGCTAGCTCGCTTTGGCTTCTTGGCTCAATTTGAAATGGAGTGCGACTAAAGCAACCGGCCAAATCAAGACGATCAGGAAAAGCACATCCGGTGCGGCCAAAAGAAAAAGCGGTTATGTATTCCGATTATAGCTCTTTCGGGCGAAGTGAGCAGCGCTCATATACACAAGTCCAACCGCTAGGTAAGCTAAGAATATCAAAATGCGTCAGCTTTTCCCGTTTCCATCTCGGTGAATTTTCATCGAGACCTGCCCAATTGAAACCGCCCTCTTTAAGGACCGCAAAACCTAAAACTGCATCTCCTTCGCCTTCTCGTAGGCTTCCATCGCTTCCGCTAAGTAGGAGTGGAGGGCATCCAGCCGCTCTTGGGAAGACGGGTGGGTCGAGTTCCACGGAGTACCTCCGCCGCCGCCTGGACTCATCTCAGCCATTTTTTCCATGACCTTGATCGCCGCATTGGGATTATAACCCGCGCGAGCCATGTACATAATTCCGATTTGGTCCGCTTCGGATTCTTTTGCCCGGTCCCATGCGGCAAGTTGACCCGTCAAGGAGGGGTCTAACACCAGTCCGCTCAGTCCTCCCGAGAAAATCGATGAAACGCCTGAACCAGCTTTCATTATACCAGCCTGAGACATCCGTTCGTGCGTATGACGCGCGGTCACATGGGCGATTTCATGAGCAATCACCGACGCCAGTTCGTCTTCGGACTGGACCATGTCGAACAGACCCGAAAATACTCCGACCTTGCCGCCTGGCATCGCGAAAGCGTTAATCTGACCTGGAACGTCAAAGACAATGAACTCCCACTCCGCTAGTGGCATGTCCCAGAACACTTGCTGCGAAATCCGTTCGGAAACGTTCAGCAACCAATCATTCATGCGCGGATCGCTCGACTTCGGATACTGCGCTTTCATTTGTTCAAACGCCACCTTGGTCATCTTCACCACCTCGGTATCCGACATGAGGTTGATTTGACGGCGACCCGTCACTGGCACAGTGCTGCAGCTGGAAAAGGTTATGGCTACTAGCGACGCGATCGCTATCATTCGCAGTTTCATTATCGAGTCCATAGATTGTTCAATGCTGCCTTGTAGTACGGACAAAGTTTACTTTCGGATTAACTAATTTACCTTGAGACCCGTCAACCGCAATAGGGATCCAAAGGAACCAATCTGGGTCTAACCCAATAAAATTCGAATCGTTTCCCTGTTATAAATCCCTACGAAACGGACCAAACGTAAAATTCGAAAAACTCCACTTATCAAAAATGGGGCTCAAAGCGAATGCAGCGTAAAAATAGATGAATCCAAACACCCCCTAAAATCGTAACTTTACCCTGGGGGGTTTTGCAATTAAGCCTTCCCAGTTGCAATATTTGAACATAGGATAACTTCGAGGTAGACTAACCTGTATCACAGCCGTTCACGCGATCAGTAAAAGGAGAAGAAAATCAGTATGCCGGACATGGAAGAGAACCATCAAAACCCTCGGAAGCACAGAGTTATCCACTGGAATCCAGAGGATGAGGAAGCGGCTGAAAGAGCGCGGTCCTCAAAACGTAAATCGATAGCGGTAGGCGTATCAGCCGCCGTTGTCGTTGTCCTGCTAGTCAGCGTGATCGCATTGTGGGAAAATCCGGACAAAGACGCCAAGGCCCTGACGGACCGACTCGGAATTACTGACGAGACCATGCCGGAAGTCCCCTTCCAGCAAGCGTTCGCAAGCCGGTCCAAAGCGGATCTTGAGCTTGAAACCGCTAACAGCGGATTGGAGAAAATTCGCCAAATGCGGGTCAACCACCCCGTTCTCACAACAAAATTAGTCGCGGTGGAACGCGAGTTCTTGCAGGGCGAAGACCTCATGAGGCGAAAAGCCTTCGATCGGGCGTTTGAAACCTTCAAAGGGGTCAACGTGCAAATCGAGGACTTTTCGAATTTGGTGGAGGCAAAGCTCGCTACCCAGGAGATGTACGACAACTTCTTGACTCGAGTCGACGAGCTAAAGCCTTCTAAACACCTGAATCAAGAGGCCTATGACGATGCTTTCGACGCCGCCAGCGCCGGGAAGCAGTTTCTCACTGAAGGCTCGTTCACCGCATCTAAAACAAAATTAACGGAAGCAACGGACAAACTCCAGGCCCTTGCGGACTCCATATCCAACTACATACGCGAGAACGCGGCCTTGGGGCATCGATACATTGCGCAAGGACAGGGGGCCAAAGCAATCGAAGCCTTCACGAATCTTCTCTCGATCGATCCCCAAAACGAAAATGCCATCCTTCAAATCGAACGAGCGAAGACTGCCGACGACGTTTTCAATCTCGTCAAGAAAGGTGAGGTACAGGAACGCAGCGAAGCGTTCGAGGAGGCTCTCATTGCCTATCAGCAAGCATTCCAAAAAGACCCGAAATCTGCGAAGGCTCAGAACGGGGTTTCCCGGGTGCGGCGCAAAATTGAGAATCGTGACTTCAGCAAGTATTTAACGATCGCCCAGAACGCAGAGCAGTCCTACCGCTTTGATGAAGCGATCGAGAATTTTCAGCTAGCTCTCGCTATTTTTCCAGATCGCAAGGAATTGGCCGATTCCATCGTCAAGGCCCGAACAGACAAGCGTCAGAGCGACATCACGACGTTGGTTACACGGGCTTATGCTTTGGAAAGTGAAAATCGGGATTGGGAAGGAGCACGAGTGATCTACCAGCAATTGATCGACATGGAGCCCAACCTCCAGGAAGCCAAAGATGGGCTGTTACGAACCGGGAAAGTGATTCGCAGCATACTTCGTTACGAAAAGTACTTGGAAATCGCAGCGATTGAGGCAAAGCGGCTTCAGTATCAGCTCGCTCGCCAATCCTGGGACCAGGCGATGCGATCCAAGCCCGACTATCTCGAACTAACCGATGAAGCAAAGCGCTTGCAGCAACACCTCATCACCCAAAGTAGACCCGTTCAGGTTCTCTTTATCTCCGATATGGCGACATGGGTTAGCGTACAGGGTCCGACTGCCAAAAAGCCCACTAAGCTTAAAGAATCTACCATGAACCTATTGCCCGGCGACTACCGTATTATTGGTCGCAAAAAAGGGTACGAAGATATTCAATATAGACTCCAAGTCAGGGGAGGGGTCGCCCAATCGCCACTCACAGTGATATGCGATGAAAAACTGTAATCCACCAACCGCCTAAGAAATGAAAAATCGACGCCATTCAACTTTGCTTCTTTCCGTAGTCGCAGCCGCCGCGCTCTTTTGCCAGAGCGGAATTGCGCAGTTCGATCCAGACCCCAAGATTTTCGAAGGAGAGGCCAATGGGGCCGGCCCCAACAGCGGATCCAATCAAGGTCGTAGCGGACGTCCTTCCATTTCCGCAGGCGGCATTCCCATTGGCGGCGATGTTTCGATTTTAGACGAGTCCACCCTTCCACCGTTAGGTACCATCGATATACCCGGCGGAACCGGTTTAAACATTCCCATTAACACCCCAGGGATGCCCGGAGGCATGCAAGGCGGGATGTCGGGAGGCTCCTCCGGAAGCAGTGGCATGCCAATCCCCATGGGTGGAGGAAGCTCAGGCGGAGGGCAACAAAGCCAAAGCAGTATGGGGCTGCCTCCCAAAGGTGGCTCTAGCGGCGGACAACAAGGACAGAGCAGCTCGGGAATGCCTCCCATGAGCAGCTCTAGCAGCCAAGGGAGTCAAGGTTCCCAAAGCAACAACGCTCCTCTTATACCCATGCCCCCTTCCAATGCAGGGCAACAAGGTCAGCAGGGACAGATGGGGCAAATGGGCGAGCAAGGAGAACAGGGCGAGCAAGGGCAACAAGGTCAGCAGGGACAACAGGGATCTCAAGGGCAACAAGGACAGTCAGGAGAAGGGGGACAAGCAAGTGAATCGCCTCTCGGACAATTGCCTCCTCCCCCTCCGGACGTTCAGATTGGAAGCGCTTCTGATCAAATCGGAGGACCCATCGGAGATTTGACCGGGAACGACCCTGATGCGCAAACTTCAGACGGCGCAAGCGACGGTGAATCCGGCGACCAGAACAAGGCCAAGAGTGGTGGACAATCAGGGGGTGACAACGGCAAGAAAGTTACTGAATCCGATGGCCAGCAAGTAGGGGGTGGCGGAAGCCAAGGATCTAACCGAGCTAAAGGCACCGAAGAAGGCGGAAAAATGTCCAGCAACTTGTAGGTCAAGACACCGCGCCTCCGCGCAACGACAATGACTCGAATTCTTTGCATATTTTCGCTGACGCTGACTCTACTTATGGGAACGGCATGGGCTCAGAGCACGCCTACCAAGGTAATCGTTTATCCACTAGAAGCCGTCATCGATAGCGGGGCCATGAGTCACGGCCAATTCAGGAAACGGTATCCAGGAATCGATGTCACGGACTTTGGTTTAACCGACGAGGGCTGGTACATTCGGTACACTCACCAAAAGCTGGTCTACATGTTTGGACCCAGTGACGATCTCGAGTACACAAGAGAGCTGAAAGCCGTTTTAGAAGAAATCCGTCTTTCCGCAGTACTCAAGGATCCAAAATTGAGCTCGAGCAAAATCGAAATCGTCAAATTCGAATTTTCCTTTGCCTCCAACTAGTGATTATCAGGATTGGGATCTCAGATGTATCCACCGCTCCACTTCAGCTTCCTTCGTACCACATCAAAATGGGAGTAGTCCACTTTTTGGGCCATCTGTAAACTCTGAGATGATAATTTAATGGCGATCGTACCGTCCTCAGAAGTGGACAAATTTCTTTGCCCATCAACCGCTACTACAAGTTGACCGTTTGGCACTGCATTCTCTACTCGCAGTTGAACATTATCCGGCAATATTATCGAGCGATTGCTAAGCGCATGAGGGCAAATCGGCGTAAGGGAAATCACTTTTGACTCGGGATGAATCAATGGACCACCTGCGGAGAGCGTGTAAGCGGTCGACCCAGTGGGAGTACTGAATATCAATCCGTCACAAATATAGGTCGTCACAAACTCTTCATCCGCGAAAACGTTCAAATGAACGATTCCACTGACCGAAGCCGATTTGATGACCACGTCGTTCAACGCAACATCCACTAAATTGTCATGGGTACAGCACTCGAGCAATCCTCGCCGACGTAAGTCATAGGCACCCTCCAAAATTGACGGAAATAAAGAATCGATTTCCTCAGCAGTATAGGTCGTCAGAAATCCGAGCGTTCCTCGATTCACGCCGATCAAGGGCACCTGATACTTGGTCGATTCAGACGCCGCGCTCAAAAAGGTGCCGTCCCCTCCGATCACACAACAGGCGTCCATACCCTCTAAAAATCCATTGGGAACGGGAAATTCGAACGTCTCCCGAGTCGAGACCCCCATGTCCTCCGCGATCTCTCGCAACTGCCCAAACAATTTGAAGGTTCCCGATTTGGACTGATTCAAAACGAATCCGAGGTTCTTAATGGGCTTATTATTGAGCACAGCTATTAAATTCGCGCGAGACGCGCTTTATTTCAACTTAGAAAGCCCGAGAAGAAATTCAACATTTCCGTCTGCTCCTTTAATCGGTGAAGGAATACAACCGATACGGGATACGTTGACCAGATTCTCCATGGCAAACCGCTCGACCTCTGCGAGGGCTTTATCCCGCTCATTCTGATCCTTAATCACTCCCCTAAATTTGTCCGCCACTTCCTTGCCCACCTCGAATTGAGGTTTAACCAGAGCAACTAGAATTCCCCCAATCGCGAGAAAAGGCCAAACAGCAGGCAGTACCGATTTGAGTGAAATAAAAGAAAGATCCATTACAATGCGATCGTATGAATCCAAAGGAAGGTCACCAGGTTGCAAATACCGAGCATTTACTTTCTCCAAATTGGCAATACGAGGATCGTCTCTCAATTTTCCGTGCAACTGCCCCTTCCCCACATCTACGCAAGTGACGCTAATCGCTCCATTCTGCAAAGCATAATCCGTAAACCCTCCTGTAGACGCGCCCACATCTAAAAGGCTTTTCCCTTCAAACGAGAGGTCATAAGCTTCGGCAAACCCTTCAATCTTTTCTCCCCCTCTGCTTACGAAACGCTTGCCTGGTTCAACGTAAAGTTCGATGTCTTCGCTAACTTTCACGCCCGGTTTGTCCAGTCTCCGATCCCCCTGCCTCACTCTGCCCGTCATAATGAGGGCTTTGGCTTCGCTCCGACTGGAGGCAAACCCCCGCTGGAGGACCAGCTCATCTAAGCGCAACTTACCCATTCACGGACTCTCGAAAAACAACTTAGCATCGCTAATATCGGTTTGAATCTGCGTCTTTAGTTTATCAATACCTTCGAATTTCCTTTCTCGTCTAAGGAAACTCAACCACTCAACGCGCAATGAGTCTCCATAGGAGAACGGACAATCTCCTAGCACGTGCACCTCCAACATGGGCTCCTTCAGTGAGTTGACAGTGGGTCGGATTCCAAAGTTAGCGACTGCGGGTAACCGCTCCTCTCCGCCCTCTCGGGAAACGTTGACACTATAAACGCCTAACTTAGGCTTTAATTCACCATCAAATGGGATGTTCAAGGTCGGGACTCCGATCGTCCTTCCAACTCGCTTGCCTTCTCTCACCGTTCCCCAGGTTTCGTAAGTATACCCTAGAAGACGATTCGCTTCTTCAATTCTTCCGCCAATTAAAGCGTTCCGTATTCGAGTGCTGCTTACGCGTTCGCCATCTAGGAAAAGACATTCGAGTGATTCGGCAGAAATTCCTGCCTCCTCCGCCAATTTAACCAGCAGTTTAACATCGCCTTGCCGCCCCTTTCCGAACCTCCAGTTTTCTCCTGTATGAATAGAAGCCAACGCCGGGATCTTAGACTTCAGCATGGCAACGAAATCGACTGAATCAACCGCCGCGAATTCAGGCGAAAAAGGCTCCTCAATCACAAAGTCGATTCGAAGTTTGCTAAGTTCGGACCGCTTCATCCTCGAATTGAGGATCATGGGAACCGGATTGTCCGGTTTAAAAAGATGGCTTGGATGGGGCCAGAACGTCAGAACTCCCGCAAGACCACCCGAGTTTGCCGCAGAACGTATTGCTGATTCCACCACGAGTCGATGACCCTGATGAACGCCGTCAAACATGCCTATAGCCAAATGAATCGGATGATTTGTCTCCGAACGAAACGAGTCAAGTCCGTCAAATTGTTTGGGCTCTGGCATGATTATTAAGCTTACAACACAGAATTGGGCAACGCTTCGGTTTTTCCGATTAGGGCCTTGGAAATTTCCTCCGGAGTGGCTTCGAGAAATCGCTCCAATGTGATGGCATCATTTAAATTAAACTTGTCGGATGCGATTCGGCGCAGTCCCGAAAGATAGCCCCCACAGCCAATTTTTTCCCCAATGTCATTCGCGAGGGAACGAACATAGGTCCCTTTTGTGCAATCTAGGCTGAAGTCCACCTCCGGTGAATCAAAGCGTGTTACGTCGAAGCGGGAGATTCTGATAAATCTTGGCTCTCGCTCCACCTCTTTGCCCTGGCGGGCCATCTTGTACAAGGGCTGGCCATTGATTTTCACTGCCGAAAACATTGGAGGCTTCTGGTACTGATCCCCCAGGTAGGAGAACACAACCGTAGCAACCTCTTCCAGCGTTAAACTGGGGACGGGGCGCTTAGTCATCACTTCACCTTCACCATCGTACGTATTCGTCGACTCTCCCAGCGTAATGGTTCCCTCATAAGTCTTATCCAAGCTCATCAGATACTGCGAAAGCTTGGTCGCTTTGCCCACTAGTATAATGAGAAGTCCTGTCGCCATCGGATCGAGTGTACCAGCATGCCCGATACGCTTCATTTTCAGTTTTCTTCGAACCTTATCCACCACATCGTGGGACGTTAGTCCGCTCGGCTTGTCGATCAACAATACGCCCTCTAGCTCTCTATTCTCCTTCATTTGCAATCAACCGTTTCAACACGTGTTCTTACCGCTTCGATCAAATTCTCCCGCAAGACTTTCAATGGAAGACTACTACTCGTCGCTGCCGCGCAAGCATGTCCACCTCCCCCGAATTGGGATGCGACTTGATCCACTCGCAGCTCTTTACTCTTTGCTCTCAAACTCGCCTTAGTCGTCGTTTTGCGTTCCTCGAGCAACACCCCAATTAAGACATCTTCTACGGAACGCGCATAATCCACAAATCCTTCCGTATCTTGATACGAGGTACCCGTTTCAACAAAATCCCTTTGCCGCAACATACCTATGCAAACTTTCTCGCCACATTCGAAAGCGAGCGAACCCAGGAATCGCTCAAGCAGTTTCAGCCGTGGTAGAGTCGCATTTTCATAGAGACTTTCAGCCGCCAACCGAGGTGACGCTCCACAATCCACCAGTCTGCTACACAGCTCGAAAACTCGACTACTGGTCGCTGCATAGCTGAATCGGCCCGTATCTGTTAGGATGCCCGTATACAAGGCTTGAGCTGCGGACTCTGAGATTGGTAGAGCCAAGTCAAATGCAATGCCCGCCAGTATTTCACAGGTAGCGGAGGCATCCGAATCAATCAAGTTTACCTCAGCGAACCGAGTATTGGTAATATGATGATCGATATTTCCCAAACGCCGCTGGTTCTCCAATGCGATAGAAGTTTTCGGGCCTACCCTTCCCTCGTCCGCGCAATCCAAATACAGCAGCCCTGTATTTCCTAAAGACTCGGGCTCGACAATGCGAATGAGCTCGCTTCCCTTCAAATAAGTTAGGGACGCGGGCACTTGATCAGCGTTCGCGACAAGGGGAACCACCCCAAAAGTTGAAATCATTTCCGCGACTGCGATTTGCGCCCCGACACAATCTCCATCAGGTCGGGCATGGCCAATCACGCACACCGATTGCCCGGCGACACTCGAAGCTAAGGCGCGAAATCCAGCGCTCAATTCTGGAAAAAAGCCACTCAATCGACTGATTCGTTGATCGATTCATCGAACCCGTCGATTAACTCGATGATGCGATTTCCTTTGGCGATGGACTCGTCGTACTTGAAGTTCAACGCGGGCAGTCGTTTAAGCACGATCCGCTTTCCCAACTCGAACCTGACTCGACCGCCTATTCTATCCAGGAATTTCTGGATCTTCCATCGCTCTTCTTCACTTGCCAAAAGCGTATAGAAAACGATCGCGTTGCTGTGATCCGGAGAAACATCGACACCGGTAACCGTCACCGTAACAGTCTCACGTTGATAACGCGTGTGCAGAATATCGCTCACTTCGCGCTTTAACAACTCAGATACTCTGATGTTTCGATTGCTCATGTTTATCTAATTCTAAGCTATCGATACAAGGCAACTGAACCTATGCTCATACGTCGCAAAGGTTCCCCAAAATTTAAGAGATTATAGTTCTGGGCGAATTTCGTGAATCTCGTAAACTTCAATAATGTCGCCGACTTGATAGTCATTCGTATTCGTGAGGTGTATACCACATTCCGTACCAGCCCGCACCTCTTTGACATCGTCTTTGACACGACGCAGGGCATCGATTTTGCGCTCCGCAACGGTTTTTCCATTGCGAATCAATCGAGCGTGCTGCTTCGCACCCACGCGACCTTCGACAACCAAACAACCCGCAGCAAAACCTTTCGCGATCGGGAATACCGCCCGCACCTCGGCTGCTCCAATTTTGTTCTCCTTGTATTCCGGATCAAGCATTTCGACCATGTCTTCCCGGACACGGTCAAGGAGTTCGTAGATGATCTGGTGATGGGTAATCTTAACCGCATGGTGCTTAGCCAATGCCTGGACCCCATTCTCGGTCTTCACGTTGAAACCGATAATCTCAGTCCCACCTGCGCTGGCCTTTTGAACGTCGCTCTTACTGACAACTCCAATTCCCGATCGAACAACGTCCAACGCCACCTTGTCGCTCTTGATTTCCTTCAAGGCGCTCTCAATCGCTTCAACTGAACCGTAGGTGTCCCCTTTTATAATCAATCGGAGGGTCTTTTTCTGAGTGGCGGCAATCGCGGCAAAAAGTTTCTCCTGAGACGTTGGCATCCGGTCTTCGGCATCCGCCTTCTGATCTGCTCTAACGCCTACAAGATTCTCTTCTGCTTCACGCTTAGCGGCTTTCTCGTTCTTGGCCGCATGGAAAATCGCTCCACAATCCGGCACGCCTGACCAGCCGATAATTCGCACCGGAGTCGAAGGGGGCGCATTCTTCAAGCTTTTGCCATACTCGTTGAAAAGGGCCTTCACCTTTGTGTAGTTAGGGCCGCAGACGAGCGCATCGCCTACCTTCAAAGTTCCTCCTTGAACGATCACGGTCGCAGTAGCCCCTCGACCGACCTCAACTTGTCCTTCGATAACAACGCCTTCCGCAGGTTTCTTTGGATTGGCTTTCAATTCCAGAACCTCTGCCTGCAACTGAATCATATCCATCAACTCGTCGATACCATCGCCCTTTAAGGCTGAGATGGGGACCGCAATTGTCTCGCCGCCCCAATCCTCCGAAGGGATGCCTCGTTCCTGCATTTGGGTCTTAACCTTATCGATATCTGCACCGGGAGTATCAATCTTGTTGATCGCTACGATCGGCTGAACACCCGACTTTTGAATGAACTTCAATGCTTCATCGGTTTGAGGCATAAATCCGTCGTCAGCCGCCACAATGAGAATGGCCACATCCGTAACATCTGCTCCACGAGCTCGCATCGCGTTGAAAGCCGCGTGGCCCGGCGTATCCAGAAACGTGATTTTATTGTCGTTGTGCGAAACTTGATAAGCGCCGATGTGTTGCGTAATTCCTCCCGCTTCAGAGGAGGCGACATTCTCTTTCCGAATGTAATCCAATAGGGAGGTCTTGCCGTGATCGACGTGTCCCAAAATACAAACTACAGCTGGGCGGCCCTCAAGAAAGGCAGTTTCATCAACTTCCTTAACCTCTTGTTTCTTTTTCGCTTTGGCACCCTCGCCACGATGGCGGATTTCGAGAACGACACCTCTTTTCTCCGCTATCTTGCTCGCCACATCCTCTTCGAGGCTTTGGTTAATGGATGCGAAAATGCCCATTTCCATAAGCTCGGAAATCAGCTTGAAAGGCTTTACTCCCAGCTCGGTTGCCAAATCACGAACGACGATAGGTGGCTTAAGGGTAATGGTACGAATTTCTTCAGCTTCTTCCGCAGGGTCCTTCGCGCTTGCTGGAGAAACGGGCGCGCCAACTCCGACGGGCGACGAGGGAGTCGCTATAGGAGGTGGTGCCGCTTGCGAAGGTGCCGCTGGCTGAGGAGGACCGGCATTAGCGGGACTCGCGACCGGAGGAGGAACAGGGGCTTTGGAGACCGCAGGAGGAGAGACCGGACCGGGCGATGGCGGTGCCATTGCTTTGGGAGCTGAGGGCGGCGGCGGAGCAGGAGGCGGAGGCGCGCCTTTTGGCGCCACCGGTTCTTTCGCGGATTCTTTCGCCGCTTCTTTTTCCTCTTCGATTTGCTCTTTGGTTCGAACGAACGCAGTAACCGAAGGCGCCGCAACCGGTTTCTCTTCCGCTGGCTCGGAGGTCTCCGTTTTTGCGGTATCCGCAGACTTTTTAGCAAACTCTTCTTTTAAAGATTCCGCCGAAATGTTGTCGACCGTGCTAGAAGCGCTCTTCACTTGAAAGCCACGTTCGCGGAGAAGGTCGAGGAGTTCGGAATTGTCCATTCCGATCTCTTTGGAAAGCTGATAGATTCGTACGCTCATGCGATAGATTTACGGTGCTGAAATTTTATGTAGGTGCAGTGCCTTTCCAATTAGATACGATATCCAGTTTTAAGACGAAATATTCTGCTTCTCCAAGAAAGCATTCACTTTTGCCAAAATATCATCCGCTTGTTCCGCGTCAAAGCCAAGATCCTGCAAGTCGGAAGACTCCACATCGAGGAACACTTCGGGACTAATCAGTCCATTCTGAACGAGGCGAGCCGCGACTTCATCGTCGATGCCTTCGATCTGGTTCAAGCCTTCCGCAGCTTGTTGCTGCTTCGCTTCCAGGCTGACCTCGTGCACCTCTTCTTTGACGATGTCTATTTTCCATCCGACCAGTTTAGAAGTGAGGCGGGCATTCTGACCCTTGCGCCCAATCGCGATCGCCAAGTCGTCTTCCGAAACTTCGACACGAAGGCGCTTGTTCACTTCATCCATCTCTACATTGCGAGGAATCGCCGGCTTGAGCGCTTCGAGCGCCAATTCCTTCGGGCCTTCAACGAAGCGAATAATGTCGATTTTTTCACCGCCCAGCTCACGAACGATGCTCTTGACTCGGGCCCCTCGAGCTCCGACACAAGCGCCCACGGGATCCACTTTAGGATCAGAGGAAGATACGGCGATCTTGGTGCGGTAGCCAGGCTCCCTAGCGAACGCTTCAATCTTGACCGTACCATCAGCGATTTCGGTCACTTCTAAATCGAACAGTCTACGAACAAATCTGGGGCTTGAACGGGTCAATATCAACTCGGGCCCTCTGTTAGAGGCCTCAATTTTCAGCAGGAAGCAGCGAATGCGTTCACCTGGAGCGTAATCCTCCCCCGGAACTTGCTCGCGTGATGGCATAATGGCCTCCGCTTTCCCGAGATCGATGCATAAGTCGCCGCGCTCACGTCTTCTAACGATGCCGCTGACGATGTCTCCGACTTGGTCTTTAAAATCGTCATAAATGCGCTCTTTCTCAAACTGGCGCAGACGTTGCATGATCGCTTGACGAGCGGTTTGGGCTGCAATTCGACCCAAATAGGCCGGATCCATCTCCTTTTCATACATATCCCCTAGCTGGATATCCGGCTGGTTCAAACGGGCCTTTTCCAAAGGAATCTCATTCCTTGGATCACTAACGGAATCTACCACTTCCAGTAGGGCCCAAGCCTGCATTTTTCCATTTTTCGGATCAATTTCGACTTTGAGCTCTTGGCCTGCATTTACCCCTTTCGCGGCGGCATTCTTGATAGCGGTAACGATCGCAGAAATCATGTCTTCACGACCGATCCCTTTCTCCCTCTCCATGTACTCCAATACAGATAAAATTTCGCTGCTCATGATTGCTATGCTGATGAAAAAAAAAGCGGGTCAAAGACCCACTTTTCATAAAATGAAAATTAAGGCAGGGAGTAAATTTCTCAGCCTTCTAAAAGTCAAGCGTCTCCTTAGAGAAGGAGAAGGAGCTTTTACAGGCGGACTCTCCACTGACGGAAACCTCGATCCTAGGCCTGTTCCACTGGCCAGGAAAGGCCTTGAAAGCGATGGGGCGAACTCAATTTATCCCATTGAATGCCTGATTTTGAGCAATCCCTGAAGCCAGCCATTGGACTTGGGGAACCGGCGCGTTTCGAGAATTTCTAGCCCTTTCAGAGTCTTCCCTAAAATTTCAGGCGCATTCCCCGCGAACCAGTGGAACCAAAGCCCACTCAAATCGGCTCCGGAACGGGCTGACAAAAGAGGTAGAAATCCGTCACATATCAGCGTATCCAGCTTCGAACCGCTTATTCGACCACTCACCACGCGATCGGAAAAAGTACGCTGAATCCCGGAAAGATCTGCTTTTTTTCGAAACTGAGCGGTGGACTCGTCAGACATCTGACCCATCGGAAGTCTATTTACCAATTCTAAGAGCGCCTCCTGCCAGCGAGGTTGGGCCGAAATCCATTGGAAAAACTGCTCAAGCCGGATTTTGGGATGGTTTGCGGGACGAACGCCAGAGGTGGTCCACAAACCACGTCCCGCTTCCCAAAGATCCCCAAAATGCAGACTATCCGCACGACATCTTTTGGCCGGGAATGCTCCTGCCACATGCAGCATTGGAATGCGATTAGCCGCAAAACCCATGATTTCAAGCGCGGTCATATGGCATGCTTCGTCCCAGCCGAGTCGCTCAATGCGCATTTTCGCTAAGTCCCGCTTCACCTTCCACCGATCTGCAGCCCCTTCGATCAAGCGGTTACGGCGCTGCGTAATACTCAGGTCCAACAGGGAGAGAAACGCATCCTCAACAGAACCCCCAGTAGACTCTATGATGGAGTCTTCAATCGAATACTCCTCCAAGTCATACCAAAGCAATTCCATCAAAGAAACCGTAGGTACCGATCCTCCAGAAACCGTGAGCACCGGTTTCTCACGCGACCTAATCGGATGGTAAACCACATGGAGCACAACTCTATCAAAATTGGGGTTTTCGTGGTGTCCATGGGCTCTCCAGTCAGACTGTGAGAAGTGAATCTCGACATCGCCCTCCACTCTATCCCCATCGATTCGGAGAATGGCGTCTTTGAAATCGGGACCAGCCAAGCGATTCCAGCGCCCGGGATTTAGCACTTCTATCTGCCGCCCTCTGGGGTCCTTCATCCGTGCAGAGTCAAAGGCGATTTTCTGCCAGATCTTCTGCAGAACCAGTTCACTGACTTGATAAGGTCCGTACAAGCCTTGGAATTCCTCTACGCCTTGGGTAACATTCATCGTAGCGTATCTCTAATCTACAAAGGAATCCGGTTGGTGAAAGTGTTTTTTGAATCACCAAAGGAATTTTTTATCCGGGATCGCTTCATTCGACGAGCCGCTAGAACTTCGTCTTTCAACGCAGCCGGTGAGATCGCTTCCGCGCCGCCCGCCTCGATTGAATGCAAAACCGCCCGATCTTCCGTGCCAACACGAATCAGCTCAGGTCGGGCATCGCCACTCACCATTTGTTCAATCACGGCATCCGCAGTCAGGGAACTGGGTGAATAAAGAAGCTCAAAAGAGTCGTCGCCAAACGGATGCAGTCGATCGATCTCCCTGCCCTTTCCATCCATTGCGATCGTTACTCTCCACCCTTTCTCATCGTGGATTTCCTTCAGCTCCTCCTGAAGCGTGCGGACGATCTCGTTTATCCAATCCCCTGAGCGCTTTTTAACCAAACCCCAAGCGTGGGCGACATTGAATCCATCGACTATCAAGTGAATCTGCTCTCCTGCTTTACCCATCGCCAGTCCTTTACACGTTGACCTCTCCACCGAGCACTCCAATACCAATCCTACAAAAACATTGAATCCGTCGCATGAAAAACAATGACGATCCAGAATGGGAAATCGTCGATTCCCTCCCAAACGAAAAGAAGACCCGCGAAAAGAAGACGGTCAAGCTTCGCCTATCCAAAAAGTTTGTCATCGGAGCCATTATCGGAATCGGCATCGCCATTCTCTACCCGCCATCGATTGTCAACCTCGTCCGCACCTTGTTCGCCTGGAAATGGCTGGTTCTGCTCATAGCCCTGTATTGGCTTGCCCGTTGGTTAATTCGGCGTAACACGCGTCGATAGTTTATTGAGAAATTTCATTTGCGAGCAGCAACCACAATAGACTAGCTCGCCTCGATTCAAGATTATGTACAAGAAGCTGTTCGGTATCGCTCTGCTCGCCCACATCCTCGTATTCGCCTATATAGGGCTTCGACCTGGAACCGAGCCCGCAACCACTAATGGGTCTGAAAAACTGGATACTCCCGCCTCTCCTTTTTCAGGGAGCAAAGCAGAGAGCGAAATGGAAGAGGACGATCTGCTGGAGGAAATCGAACCAAAACTGGAACTCGCAGTTGTCGAAGAATTTCCGGATGCCGTCTTCGAGGTCTTACCAGGAAATATTCGTACCGACGATCTCACATCCGGTTTCCTGTACGACTTCTCCAACCAACGGCTTCTTTGGGAAAAAGACAGTGCTAAGCCAGTTCGGATCGCATCGATGACGAAAATGATGACCGCCCTCCTCGCGTTCGAAGACGAAGAGTCGAAATCAGACTTATCGATGGATACCGTCATCCAGGTCACTACCGCCGCTTTTAAGATTGGAGGGAGCCAAGTGTGGCTAGATCCTCGGGAAAGCTTCACCCTCGAGGAACTGCTTATCTCAATCATGGTAAAGAGCGCGAACGACTCCTCGTACTTGGTCGGCGAATACCTAGCCGAGGGAAGCATGGACGGTTTTGTCGAACGAATGAACGAGCGAGCAGTTGAGCTCAAAATGGATTCCACCCACTTTTTCAATGCCCACGGACTTCCCCAGGGCGACACGGGGAACACTGCCTCTTGCCAAGACCTCGCTCGACTGGCCATCGCGCTCATGCGATACGACAAAGCTCTCGAATGGGCATCTATTCCCACCTACGACTTCCGGGCGGATAGCGGCAAGCCAACCGTACTTACGAACCACAATCGTCTCATACTCACAACTGAAGGGGTCGATGGATTGAAAACCGGATACACAAAAGGAGCCGGCTTCTGCGTCACGGCTACTTGCCTACGGGACGGACGTCGCCTCATCGCAGTAACTACTGGATTCAAATCCAGCAAGCGCCGCGACACCTTCACGCAAGAGCTGATCAACTGGGGCTACAGTCAGCTTGTTAAAAACAACGAGTAACTGTTCATTAGTCAGCTCCGAATAGATGCGACTCTTCAGGACTCAAATAGCTTCTTGGCCTCCGGAACTTCCAAACCTATGAATCGAGCAATATGGCCGAATTGGCCTTGAATCATTTCCGAGCCATAGACGACTGGGCATCCCCGCTCTAGCCCCGCCTCAATCCAAGGCGTTGTTTCTGGCTTGGTCACAATGTCCATAACGAGGCAATCCTGACTGATGGACTCCAATGAAATCGGCAAGCGCCTGTCACCATTCATTCCCGCCGGCGATGCATTGACAATAAGTTCCAGATCTTCCTGAGCCCCTACTCCGACCGACCATTCCACATGGGGAAAGGCGCTCATCAGTTTCCTTTTCGCAAATGAGCAACGAGCCCTATCCAAATCTTGAATAGAAATCGCTTTTGCCCCCGCGCTTGCCGCTGAATGAGCAATCGCCAACCCGGCTGAGCCTATACCGACAACGCCTATGTGCTTGTTTTCACAGGAGAACCTGTGAGCGCCCAATGCCGCCAAAAAGCCCAAACCATCGACCATGTCTCCTTGCAAATAGCCGTCTTCGACACGGATCACATTGACAGCTTGCAAGACCTCGGCTCGTCGAGACAGCTGGTCTACGAATTCTATAGAAGCCGCCTTGTGAGGCACCGTGACAACGCAACCCTTCACGTTTTTCGCAACGCGTAACTGGTCGAAAAAGTCACCTAGATCTCGTGGCGCCACGTCTATTCCCACCATTTCAGCATCAATCCCTTGCTCGGCAAAGTAACGATTGAATAAGTCGGGCGATTTAACCTGTTTTATAGGACTTCCAATAATTGGATACAAAGATCGCGTTGACTTCTCCAATGCTTCGAACATCAATGTAAATCCTAAGCAAAACGCGGCGGCCCCCTCAATGACAATCCATGCGAATCGCTTTCATTGAGTTTATTCATCTAAAAAGCCTCGAAATCATTCTACAATCACCCAATGTCCTCGCACATACTGATAATTCTTTATACTTCTTGAATCACAATGCCCACCGTTCGACTCAATGGTCTTCAAAAAATCTATCCTGGGAAGGGCAAGAATCCGCCGGTCGAAGCAGTAAAGAAAATCGATCTCGAAATTCAAGACCGGGAATTCATGGTTCTAGTCGGACCATCGGGGTGCGGGAAGTCGACGACCCTTCGGATGATTGCCGGACTGGAAGAAGTCAATGATGGGACAATCGCGATTGATGACCACATAATCAACGAGCTCCCGCCGAAAGATCGCGATATCGCCATGGTGTTTCAGAACTACGCGCTCTACCCTCACATGACGGTTTTTGAGAACATCGCCTTCGGACTCAAGTTGCGAAAATTCCCCAAAACAGAGATCCAAAACCGAGTCGAGGAAGCCGCTCGCATCCTAGGCATCGAAGATTTGCTTAACCGGAAGCCCAAAGCCCTCTCGGGGGGACAACGTCAACGGGTCGCCGTTGGACGGGCCATTGTTCGCAAACCCAAAGTCTTTCTTTTTGACGAACCGCTATCGAATCTCGATGCCAAAACTCGAGCATTCACACGCATGGAGATATCCAAGCTCCATTCCCGGCTGGACGCTACCATGATCTACGTAACTCATGACCAGATTGAGGCCATGACGATGGGTGATCGCATTTGCGTAATGAATGAGGGAGAAATAATGCAGACCGCTAATCCACTCGAGCTCTACAACAAGCCCGCCAATCTTTTCGTAGCCGGATTTATTGGCAGCCCCTCCATGAACTTCATTAAAGGCCGCATAGAACGAAAAGACGGAAAAGTGCTGCTCATTGAAATCGGCACGATTGAAGACGTCATGCAAATCGAACTGGGACCTCGCCTTTCCAGCCTAGCCGAGTCTCATGTAGGTAAAGAGCTGATACTTGGAATTCGGCCTGAAAATTTAATAATCAGCCCCGATAAAATCCAGGCGGGTAATGGAGTCGACCTCGACATAGAAGTTATCGAGCCGATGGGAAACGAAACCCTGCTTTATTTGTCCAATGGGGCAACTTCCGTTACTGCCCGGGCAGCGAGTGATTCCCAACTTAAGATCGGCGAGCAATTAAAAGTCGGGTTTGATCTAGGACACGCTCACTTATTTGATCCGACAACTGAGCTATCATTATCCTAGACCTCGCGCTTTTTGTTGTTATCGACTTAAAGAATATCCAATAAATGAATTTAGGAGCGGTTTTACACCGCGATTTGAGCCAACTGTGGATCGCGGCGTAAAGCCGCTCCTACGTAGCAACCAAAAATAGAAACATCGAATATTGGACACCCCATATCGCTCCGATCTAAACGAAATCCTTTCCTCTGAATACGATCCCTCCAACATGAATTCTACTTTAAAAATTGACCCGAAAGACACCGTCTCAGTAGCCCTTGAAGACCTGCCTGCTTCTACTCCAATAGAGGACGGTGTAACCACCCAAGCAACCATTCCCGCAAAACATAAAGTCGCGCTCAGGGATTTCAAAAAGGGTGATAGGATCTACATGTATGGCGTAACAGTCGGAGTGGCAACCGAACCCATTCCAGAAGGCGGCTTGCTGACGACAGAAAATGTCGCCCACGAAATTGATCGTTTCTCGGCAGCAGACCGAGAGAGTGACACTACCTGGTCAGCTCCCGACGTATCAAACTGGCAAGGAAAGACTTTCATGGGCTATCATCGCTCTAATGGCCGTGTCGGCACGCAAAATATTTGGCTCGTGGTGCCCATGGTTTTTTGCGAAAACCGAAACCTCGCCGTCATGCGTGAAGCAATCGCGGAAACTCTGGGCAAGGGCCAAAGAAGCAAATACGAAAGCCTATTCAAACGCATGGCCTATCTGCGTGCTCAGGGTGCCTCCAAGGAACAATGGCTTGCCGAGGAACTCGAATTGGAGTCCGACGATTTTCTGAGTCCGTTCCCTAACGTGGACGGAGTGAAGTTTCTCCTGCACGGACTAGGTTGTGGGGGAACCCGCGACGATGCCAATGCGCTATGCGGTCTGCTTGCGGGATACATCACCCATCCCAATGTTGCCGGCGCCACCGTTTTAAGTCTGGGTTGTCAAAACGCCGAAGTACGTATCCTTGAGCAGGAGATCGCCAAGCGGGACCCTAGCTTCGATCGACCGCTACACATTCATGTTCAACAGGAAAGTCCTTCCGAAGAGGCGATGATCAGCAGGGCGCTGAAGGAGATTTTTGTCGGACTGGACCAAATCAATCACCTGGAGAGAAAGCCGGCTCCTTTATCCGAGCTGGTTGTCGGTATGGAATGCGGTGGTTCTGACGGCTTTTCCGGCATATCCGCTAATCCCATACTCGGCAATGTTTCCGACAAGCTCGTCACTCTGGGAGGAACTCCCATACTAGCAGAGTTCCCAGAACTGTGCGGGGTTGAAGGCGAACTCATGAACCGGTGCGTATCCGATTCTACCGCACAGAGATTCGAGAAACTAATGAACGTATACGCTACCCGTGCCGAAGCGGTCGGCTCAGGTTTCCATGCCAATCCATCCCCAGGGAATATAGCTGACGGACTAATTACAGATGCGATCAAGTCAGCCGGTGCGGCCAAAAAAGGAGGAACCTCTCCCGTAGTCGATGTTCTCGACTATCCAGAACAGGTAACGAACCCAGGACTGAACTTATTGTGCACACCGGGCGGTGATGTAGAATCCACTACAGCGCTAGCGGGAGCCGGGGCCAACGTAATCATCTTCACCACTGGCCTTGGAACGCCTACCGGAAATGCGATTACGCCGACTTTGAAGGTAGCAACCAATTCAGTTCTCGCCAAACGCATGAGCGATATTATCGACTTCGACTCAGGCCCGGTTATCTATGGCCAGAAATCGATCGAAACCATGGGAGACGAATTACTGGATCTAGTCGTTCGCACCGCAAGCGGTGAATTTACTCCAGCAGCTGTTCGACTAGGACAAGATGACTTTCTTCCCTGGAAAAGGGGCATCTCGTTATAAATAACAACAAGTCGTTACACACACTTTGCCTGGGTTGCCCGTGAATAAAGCATCCCCGAAGTATTTGAAGTAGCGGACGCTCTCGGAGCGCCCATTGTCGTATCTATCGGGTGGACGCTCGGAGATCGCCCGCTGCCAAACACAGCAACGAAACCAACGACATGCTTCCAGGTTTTTACCCGAGGGGAATAAATCTTGTCACACCGGAGGCGCCATTATACTTTGCATACAATGTCAGATTTTCAGACCGCCGGCATTTGGGCAATTTTCATCTCGGGAACAATCTCCATGTTTACAAATGAGCTATTCGGGCAGGAATCCAACCAACGATTCGACACGGTCGTCAATCGCTACTTCGAAGAGTCCGCCAGGCTCAATCCAATTAGCGCCACCGCCATAGGAGACCATCGATTTGATACCGAGATCAACGATGTCAGTGCAAAAGGTCGGGAGCAACTAGCCCGTTTCTATCGTGAAATTCTCAGCGAACTCGAATCGTTGACGGAGTCCAGTCTATCTCTGGATGAGCAGATTGATCGAGCTCTCTTAGCGCATCGACTTAAGGCGGCCCTTTGGAAGCAGGAAGAACTCCAGGAATGGGCATGGAATCCACTCTACTATTCAGGACTCGTCGGCAGCTCCATCTACGGTCTCATGGCGAGAGAATTTGCTCCTCTCGCCGATCGCTTGAGATCCGCAACGGCACGTTTGGAAAAGCTGCCAAGACTCTATACCCAAACTCGAACGGAGCTAGCTCCTATACGCGTCCCAAGAATTCACGCTGAGACCGCTGTCAGCCAGAACCGAGGAGTCCTGAGTATTATTGAGAATCTAATCGAACCGCATTTGAACGAGCTCAACGAAACGGATCGCCAACGCCTCGCCCAAGCAATTGAAATCGCCCGCGAATCCGTTGAGGAACACCAACGATGGCTGGAAAACGAATTACAACCGCAGGCACAAGCCGACTTCCGCCTTGGAGCTCGACTGTACGATCAAAAACTATCCTGGACGCTACAGTCCTCTCTAAGCCGGGAAAAGATTCGCAAACGCGGCGAGGACTTCATGCACGATCTTCATCAACGCATGTACGCCCTATCCAAGGAGATATACAAAGAGCGTTTTCCCTATACCGAATTTCCTGAGAGCCCATCCAAAGCGTACCAGAAGGCGATCATTAGATCGTGCTTGGAAATCGCCTACCAGGATCGGCCTAGTGCCGATGGAGTGGTCGCCGCGGCCAACCATTCTGTTAAACTGACCACTGACTTTTTGAGAGAAAAAGACATCATCACTCTACCCGATGATCCTATGGAAATCATTGTGATGCCGGAATTCCAGCGCGGGGTTTCGCTGGCTTATTGCGACTCGCCAGGACCCTTGGAAACGGGTCTCAAAACGTTTTATGCCGTAGCGCCCCCTCCCGCATCCTGGACCGAGGCGCAGGTCGAATCCCATCTTCGCGAATACAATCATAGGTCGCTTCACAACCTCACTGTTCACGAAGCCATGCCAGGGCACTTTGTCCAGCTCGCCCATGCCAATCGGAATCCACGCAAACTCCGCGCGGTCCTATCTTCCGGGGTCTTCGTCGAGGGTTGGGCAGTCTACTCCGAATGGATGATGTGCGAAGAAGGCTTTCTGGAAGGCGACCTTCTAATGCGCCTCATCGTATTGAAATGGTACCTTCGCGACGTCACGAACGCCCTACTCGATCAGGCAGTACACGTAGACGGTATTTCAAAAGAGGAAGGCATGCGTATGCTGGTGGAGGAGGCCTTTCAGGAGGAGCGCGAAGCGGACGGCAAATGGCGCCGGGCCCAGCTCACTTCGGCTCAGCTATCAACCTATTTTGTGGGCTACCTTGAGCATGTAGACTTGCGGGCCGACGCCGAAACAAGGTGGGGGAGCCAGTTTGACCTGAAAACCTATCACGACAGCGTGTTATCATTCGGATCAATTCCCACGCAATACGTCCGCACGCTTCTGTTCGATCTCGAACTATCGAAATAATTGTCCTGAAAAACAAACTACTCGATTTTTCCGATCAGAACCTTGATCAGTTTAGTAAACGCCAACAGGAGCAAACCGGCAACCGTTACCGTTATGACGATTTGCATAAAGAGCCCCGGCATTTCGTTGAGAGCTTCCGGATTGAACCGGCCCGCCATCAGTCCGGCTAGGAGATTTCCCAACGATGTTGCCAAAAACCAAATGCCCATCATTTGCCCCACAAATCTTTTCGGCGCCAGTTTCGTAACCGAGCTCAAACCAACCGGGCTCAGACAAAGCTCACCCATCGTGTGCAGCAGGTAGGTTAGAATCAGCCAATAAGGAGCGGCTTGATTGCCAGCCACAACGATTTTGGCCGCCACAACCATGACCAGAAAGCCTAGTCCCAGTATTAAAAGGCCAATGGCAAACTTACCGGGCATGGAAGGATCCAGCTGACGTCTGGCCAGCTTAACCCAAACAGCGGCGAAAACCGGGGCCAATACCACAATGTAAAACGGATTAAGCGACTGGAACCAGCTAGCTGGAATCTCAAATCCAAATAACATGCGATCGGTGTGCCTATCCGCAAAGAGATTTAATGAGGATCCCGCCTGCTCGAACCCCGACCAAAAGACCGCGGAGGTTATAAACAGCACTACAATAACGAAGGTATGATTACGTTCCTTCGGAGTCAGTTTGCCGAAGGCGAAAATGTAGACAAAAAAGGCAAAGGCCAGCCCTACGATCACGAAGGTCGTGTTCTGGGCCAAGGCCAAGGCATTGAATTCTAAAGTTCCGGTCAACCCAAGCACCACCACCAACACCACAATCAAGCAGCCGCCGATTACAGGATACCAGGCTTTATCCATTCCTGCCGAATCAACCTTCGGAGCCGAAGAATGAAGCCCCGCTTCTCCGAGACGGTTCGCCGAAAATCGGTACTGGAAGACGCCGAACAACATTCCCACTCCAGCCGCGCCAAATCCAGCATGCCAGTTCACTTCCTCGCCCAAATAGCCACAAATGAGCGGCCCCAGAAAAGCGCCCATGTTGATGCCCATATAAAAGATAGTGAAGCCCGCATCACGCCGAGCGCCCCCTTCCGGATAAAGCTGTCCCACGATAGCGCTTACATTCGGCTTTAGCAAACCGGTTCCAATCACGACTAAAACCAGTCCGATAAAAAACGCCGCTGTAGAAGGAATCGCTAAGGTGAAATGGCCCGCAGCGATCACCAGTCCCCCAACCCAGACAGCCCGCTGCGCCCCGAGGAGCCTATCGGCGATCCAGCCGCCAGGCAACGCCGCCAGATAGACGAACGCCGTGTACAAGCCATAGATCGCGCTGGCCGTTTTGTCATCGAGGCCCATGCCTCCCGAACTGACGGTATCCACCATAAAGAGGACCAGCAGAGCTCGCATTCCATAGTAGCTGAACCGCTCCCAAAGCTCCGTGAAAAATAGCGTGGAAAGACCGGTAGGATGTCCGAACCAAGTGGGGTGTGATTTTGTTTCCTGCATGATTAAACTCTAAATCCCAAGTGACTCCCTCACCTCGATAAAGGCATTCACAGCCCTATCCAACTCCTCCCTCGTATGGGCTGCGCTGATCTGCGTCCGAATGCGAGCTTTGCCCTTCGGAACTAACGGATAACTGAACCCGATCACATAGATACCGCGTTCAAGCATCGCATCGGCAAATCGGGAGGCCAAAGAGGCATCACCGAGCATGATCGGAACGATTGGATGCTCTCCCGGCGCGATATTGAATCCAGCGGACGTCATCTTTTCCCGAAAATAACGGGTATTCGTTTCCAACTGGTCTCGCAAAGTGGTGGATGCCTTGAGCATTTCCAGCGCCGCAATCGAGCCTCCCACGATACTAGGACACATCGTGTTGGAAAACAAGTAGGGTCGGGATCGCTGGCGAAGCAGCTCAACGATTTCCTTTCTGCCACTGGTGTAGCCACCGCTGGCGCCCCCCAAAGCTTTACCGAGCGTACCGGTAAGAATGTCTATGCGTCCCATTACCCCACAGTGCTCATGCGTTCCTCGACCACGAGCGCCCATGAAGCCGACCGCATGGGAATCGTCCACCATTACCAGGGCACTGTATTGGTCCGCTAGATCGCAGATCTCTTTGAGTGGGGCGACAAATCCATCCATCGAGAAAACCCCGTCTGTCGCGATCAGTTTGAACCGCGCCCCTTTGCCATCAGCCTCGACTAGCTTCGCCTCTAAATCG
>CALDFV010000150.1 GCA_937942145.1 uncultured Opitutaceae bacterium | reverse complement strand
GTATCGATGCTTTGGACGGTGATTGCTGCGGCACTCGTCTTCATAATGCACCTTGGATTTGCCACGCTAGAGGCTGGGCTGACCCAATCGAAGAACACCATAAACATCCTTTTCAAAAACGTATGGATCATTTCAATCGGACTGATCACCTACGCAGTTGTGGGATTCAACACTCACTATCCCGGAGACTTCAACGGTTGGATCAGCATAGGATCCATGATCGGAGATCTTAACGCCGACGGTGGAGACACCTGGGGATACGGAGGATTGAGTCTAGCGATGACGGGTTATGGCGACTTCATTTTCCAAGCGATGTTTGCGGCTACTGCGGCAACCATCGTTTCGGGTGCCGTTGCTGAACGTGTAAAGCTGTCATCATTCATGATCTACTCTACGATTCTGGTAGCCTTCGGTTACACGATTGCAGGATCATGGCACTGGGGTGGAGGCTGGCTCTCACAATTGGGTGGGGGAGAAGCCGGTTTTTACGACTTCGCAGGTTCCACAGTTGTACATGGATTTGGTGGCGCGGCCGCTCTCGCAGCTGTTTTGATTCTCGGCCCTCGCAAGGGCAAGTATACTAAAGACGGTGCAATCAAGCCGATTTTGGGTCATAGCATGCCTCTGGCAGCTGTGGGTGTATTCCTACTCTTTTTCGGATGGTTCGGATTCAACGGTGGCTCGGTCCTGTCTGCAAATCCAGGTCCATTGGGGCTGGTCTTCACCACGACCGCATTGGCAGCCGCTGCTGGAGGTATCGCTTCTATTATTGTATCCTGGGCTGTTCTCAAGAAACCAGACCTATCAATGGCTTTGAACGGACTTCTAGCCGGATTGGTTAGTATTACTGCAGGTGCGGATTCGGTATCCGTCCTTTCGTCAATTATCATGGGTGCCGTTGGTGGAGCAATCGTAGTATTTGCGATCATCTTCTTCGACAAAATCAAGATCGACGATCCTGTCGGAGCGATTTCTGTTCACGGTGTTTGTGGTATCTGGGGTACGGTTGCTGTAGCTATCTTCGGAGGAGCGAATCTGATGTCTCAAATCATCGGTGTGATAGGAGTCTATGTGTTCGCTTTCGTCTTCTCTTTTGTCTTATTCGTAATTATCAAGGCCATCATGGGCGTGAGAGTTTCAGAAGAAGAGGAATTCGAGGGACTTGACATCTCTGAGCATGGGCAGGAGGCCTATAACACCAATTCATAGTAGATAAAACGCTTGTCTAAGCTAAGTGACACATTAACTTGCATTTAGGTAAGCGATAAATTTACATCAGCAATCAATCTCAAAGGAAATTTTAATGAAACTTGTTGTAGCAATCATTAAGCCGTTCAAATTGGAGGAGGTCAAAGAGGCCCTTTCAGAAGTCGGTATCGAAGGAATGACAGTGACCGAAGTAAAAGGCTTCGGACGCCAAAAAGGACACACGGAAATATATCGTGGAAGTGAATACACGGTGGACTTCCTCCCTAAAGTGAAGGTCGAGATCGCCGTCCAGGACGAAGCGGTTTCACAAGCTGCTGAAGCGATCGTAAAATCTGCCAAAACCGGCAAGATTGGAGATGGCAAGGTGTTTGTCTTACCGCTCGAAGAAGCGATCCGGATTCGGACCGACGAGCGTGGAGATACTGCGCTTTAGTAGGCCCTGTTCAGTCTTTCATCATTTTCGAGCCGGCTCTCTTCTGAGGGCCGGCTTTTTTGTTGAAGAGCGAATCTAGCGGTCCCTTTGGTTTTGGGTTAAGTCGAGTCGTCCTTTTTCAAAGGTGAAGTGTCGATCGAGCGCCGGTTGATTAGGCCGAATAGCAGTACGAGCACAAATGCGACTACGAAGTAGCTTGGGAAGTAACTCAGGGCGGATTTGAAGAGTTCCGCTTCTACGTGCTCTGCGGGAACAGCCTGCATCGATTCCTTTCTGCGTAACTTATACACCAGGAGCGAATAAATGAGACCGATCCCACCATAAGCTAAGTTGTAGGAAAGACCTTTAAAACTCAGTGCCGTCGCTCTGGCGCTCGATGGCGTTTCCGCATTCATATAGGCGCTAACGAGAAAGCCGGTTAATCCAATAGATCCGTAAATTAAAATCATTGGGGCGACTCCCCAGTAGGGAACGAAATACGTCATGCCAAGAAGACCAAAAAACGTAACGATTCCAATAAGCGAGAAATTGAACGTTTTGCTCCTGTTTTCAGAGAGCCACCTACCCAGCCTGGGTGTGAACAGTCCCATTAATCCAAATCCGGCGCCGATAATCCCGAAACTCGCTTCCGGCAATTCGATTCGCCGGTAGTACTCGCTGTTTAGGGTGAGAATCATTCGAGCAATGTGATCGATTAAGAATCCGCCCAGAATGATCATCATGGCGACCGGGGTATTTAGAATCCATTTACCTGTATCCAGTGTCTTTGCGAACGCCTCCTTAATCGTAGCGAACCAGTCCTCCTGGCGGGCTTCACGGCGGGCGACCTTCTCAGAATTCGGCTCCTTTAGACCTAATGCTGTGATAAGGGCGCCTATTCCGAGCAACAGGGTCAGGATGAGAGGAATCCGTATGGCGAATGCTTTGGAAACCTCTATATCAAAAGACAAAGCGGCGAAAATTTGGTTGAGGCGTTCGGCATCGTAAAGCAACGCTCCAACGGTCATGGCCACAATGAAGGCGATCGATTGGAAACGCATTTGCGTCTCCAATACTTTCCCCCAACTCGTCTCAAGCCCCAGGTCTTTCAACGTGTCGTAGGCAAGAGCTTCGTCGGCTCCGCTAGCGGACGCTTCGGCGGCCCCGCTCAGTATGCGGTTGATTAGAAAAAGGTAGAACACTATCGGCATTTGACCGATTGGCGCCAGACAGAGTAGGGCCATCTCAATAATCATTATGCCGGCTGAGGCGATCACTAGGTTGCGTCGCCCAACTGTGTCCGCCAAAGCTCCGGAGGGAACCTCGAGCAGGACGATGGTAGCGGCCCATGCCGCGTTAAGAATAGCGAATTGCTCTAGTGTGAGACCGAAATCCAGGAAGAGAATGGTGAATATCGGATAGTAAAATCGAGCATTGAAGAAAATCCGGAAGGCAATGAAACGACGAATATTGGGGAGTTTCAGTACGTTGGTATCTGGCTTTTCGCTCACAAATCGGGAGACAATCCGACTTGAGTAGGCCTAGCAAAGGGAAAACTCGCCTGCTGTGACATATTCGACTGAGCCCTGTTGGGAGGAGGTTTGGTGGCTATCAATCGATCGTGATGGATTGCCCCATCTCCTTAAAATGAATTTAACCTACTGGAAGAAAGAATCTTAGAAGATAAATGCCATCATCTCACGGGCAACCATCCAAGCTGTGTTGATGACGTAGGTCCAAATGAAAATTGAAAAGACCATCATTGAAACGATTGCAGTAGCGTTGAATCTCATAGGCCGAATATACCTCAACCAATTCTGTAAAGAAAGCGCTAATTAGCGTTTTATTTACGCGTAAGGGAAAAGACTAGACGGCTGGCGGATTATGATGAGGAAATCAACTTAAGGAGATCCGCTTTAGGGAGATTCAAGTGGTTCTCGCAAAACTGTACAAAGTCTTCGGTAGGGGGGGCGGAAAAAGATCTCGGTCCGGATTCCAAGTCGAACGTCATCTTGAAAGCGTGGAGGGCTTGGCGGTTGATGGGCAGTGTGCCAGCGAGTTTTTCGGTCCATCCTGATTCTATGAAATCGAGGAAAAAGGTTTCGTCGGGTCCATAGAGTTTATCTCCCACTATAGAATGACCAATGTGTTGTGCGTGAACGCGAATTTGGTGTTTTCGACCGGTAAGGGGCTCAACTTGGGCGAGGGTGTAGTCTGATGCGGAATGAATGGGTTTGAATCGAGTTTGGGCAGTCTGCTTTTTTCCGTTCGTTCGGACCGCTGACTTGCAATGGATGATACTGTCCGGATCCTTCCCGATTGCTGCGTCAACCTCTCTTGCTTCTGTGAGGGAACCTTCTAGAATTGCGAGATAGCTCTTTGTAACTGCCCGTCTTTCGAGGGCCATTTGAAAGTGCCGGGCAGCGAGTCGATGCTTTGCTAGTAGGATGATTCCGCTCGTTTCCCTATCTAGCCGAGCGATCAGATGGGTTCTCTCGTAGCCTAGGCACTCTCTACACGCTCCGACCAACGAAGACCAAGGTCCTCGCTTGGAGGGATGGCAGACGACCAATGCCGGTTTGTTGATCAATATGATGTCGTTGTCATCCTGAATGATCCAAGAGCGGAGTTCGGCTTCCGTGACTTCCCAGCCCCATTCAGTAATTGGCATATGGTATTTCGAGGCTGGAGTTTGTCTGAATTGAAAGGATTGGATCTCTCAAGAAAAGTCCTGTTTTCGTCGATAAAAAAGAATGGGTTCCGGTCGGAGAAAGATTGCAAAATCCGCCTGTTCGTCCTATCTTAGAAAATCGTTCAATGATTGAATTCGAAATCCCAGAAGTGAACCGTGAAGCAGACGAGGGATCGCTGCATCTAGAGGTCTTTCGGTACGTTATCGGGCCTGGGATCATTGAATAAAACACCAACACAAAGGAGTAATATACATATGCAAGCCAACAACCACGATCTGATCATTACTGGCATTCACATGGACTTGACGGAATCTCTGAAGCAGAGCGTCAAAGATAAAGTGGAGCGACTTTTTAGGCATGAGGAGAGAATAATCAGAGTCAAAGTGGAGTTGGAGTGCGATCATACTAAAAGCGGGAAAGAGCATGAGTTTACCGCCAAGGGGCATATTGAGATTAATGGCCCTTCTATGAATGTTTCGGTGCACGACGCGGATTGCCACAAGGCGATCGATCTTCTGGTTGACAAGCTGGACCGCATGTTAAGGCGCCGCTCTCGATTGAGGCTTGTGAAACGCAAGGACACTCACGGGGTCGACATTCCAGCTAATCTGCCGAAAGTCTGATATTCAAAATTTCAATTTTCATCGGCGGCTCAGGGCAAGGCATCCTTTGGGTCGCTTTTTTATACGATATCCAGAGCGTTGTCTACGAGTTCGGACTAATGGGCACTGATTTTCAGGCATTTTCGTTTTTAGGAAAAAATGCCTTGAAATGCGCAACTATTGATTCTTTTCTCCTCACCCTTCGACTGCCTATGGCGGTCTTGATGGTCTGCGCGGCTAGCTCAATTGGATAGAGCACCTGACTACGGATCAGGAGGTTGGGGGTTCGACTCCCTCGCCGCGTGCCATTTGATTTGAAGAACCGAAGTTCCCAAGAAAATGAGGGGAAGGTGGAGTCTCGCCGTTGGCCTGGGTAAGCGCTTTTGTTTGAGGATGTACCGACCTCGGTATTTAAGAGGCGATTACTTCTTATAGAGTCCGTGAAGCGTTTCCAGTAGAAGAAATTGGCGGTAGTCTAGATTGTTGAAGGATACACCGTCTATATTTATTGAATACCGCTGTCGCTTGTCTTCCTTTTTTAAGGGGCGATAATCGAAATTGCTGGTGTACGGAATCTGAGATAGAACATAGAGCATCGACTTAAGCCTAGTTTCCAATTTGTTGTTCGAGTTGATAATCACCCAAGGACTCTTGTCAGATGAAGCACGTCGAAACATCTGCTCTTTATATTTTGTGAATACATCCCAGTACTCTCGAGCGTATTTGTCGTTCTCCGAATATTTCCAGTATTTCAATGGGTCGACTTGTCTCTCTTTGAAACGAAAAGACTGGGTGTGCTTGGATACTGACAAATAGACTTTCACCATGATTAAGCCATTGTCTATCTGAGATTCCTCCCACTTCAGAACTTTGTTCATGAAGTATTTGTACTGAGACTTTGTGCAATAGCCCATCGTCGGTTCGATAAGCGCGCGGTTGTACCAGGAACGGTCGAAGAAAGTGATTTCCCCTTCTGCGGGAAAGTGTTTTTCGTACCGTCGGAACCAATTTTTCGATTCTTTGCGTGTCGGTATACCAAGTTCAACTACGTTGAAATGCTTCGGCATCATGCACTCGGTGAATCGCTTTATGGATCCTCCCTTTCCAGCAGCATCTCGACCCTCAAAAACGAGAGCCACTCTCTTGTTATTGTTGATGACCCAATGTTGTAGCTTGAGAAGCTGTGCTTGCAGACGCTTCTTTTCTTTTTGGTAAGAACTGAAGTCTATGTCGTTGTAGAAGTTAAAAAATTTGCTCCTGACGAAGTCGTTAGATTTCATATTCGATTAATTACGGTGCGGGTCCGGGTTAGAGTTGGCCGTGCGGCGTCTAGTTCAAGGCTAACCACATCGATTTGCGTTACAATTGCGAAAAATGTTGGGATTCCCATCGGGCATAAAGACCGCAAGGCAGTGCATTCAGGCTATCACCGATCGGTAGACCAATCTCGCCGTTTGTGACACTTCCTCTCAGATCCGAGAGAGCCTCTCTCAGCAGGTTTCCGACTATGGTCGGAGAAATTCCCGTAGTGTACGCATTTACGAGAAAAAATAGGGGTGAAGCGGACAGGATTTTGCGGCATTTTTGAAGAAGCTGCCAAAGGTCGCGATCGAATTGCCATATCTCTCCCTTGCTACCTCTGCCGTAGGATGGAGGGTCCATAATAATCCCGTCGTATTGGCTTCCTCTGCGGATCTCTCGCTCAACAAATTTAACACAGTCGTCGACAATGAATCGAATAGGGGCGTTTTGAAGCCCACTGAATGAAGCGTTTTCTCGACACCAGGCGACCATTCCTTTCGCCGCATCCACGTGACAAACCTGAGCGCCTGCTTTCGCAGCTGAAATCGTTGCCGCACCCGTGTAGCCAAATAAATTTAGAATTTTGGGACTGCCTTGTGAAAGTTTGATCTTCGAACGACACCAGTCCCAGTTGACTGCCTGCTCAGGAAAAAGGCCGGTGTGCTTGAAGTCGGTCGGCCTGATCTTGAAAGTGCAGCCGCCGTATTGAATATTCCACGATTGAGGGATTTTCCGGCGATATTCCCAGGTTCCGCCGCCCTTTTTACTCCGATGGTAAAAGGCATCAAACTCTCCCCAGTCTTTCGATTTTAAGGGCCATATGACCTGGGGATCGGGTCGGACTAAAATGATGTCACCCCAGCGCTCCTTTTTCATGCCCTCACCGCATTCGAGGATCTCGTAGTCTGTCCAGGTGTTAGCCAGTAACATTCCGATATATCGAAGCGCGTTTAGGCACGCCAATCAAGATTATGAAATAGATGGATTTTAACATCCGCACTAGAAATAGGATGCTTTTTGGAATTCAGGTTTGAGTACGCCTATGCACGGAAGTGTCCGATAGCGTTCTGCGAAATCGAGTCCATAGCCTACGACGAAGGTATCTGGAACAGTGAACCCAACATGATCCGCTTGTATGCCCAATTGGCGTCGCTCCTTTTTGTCGAGAAGTACGCAGGTTCTGAGAGAGGCGGGCTTCGATTGGCCCAAGTGATCCATAAGCTCCGAAAGCGTATTCCCCGTATCCAGGATATCGTCGACCAGAAGTACGTGTTGATTTTCAATGTCAGTTTTAAGCGGGCTCGATATTCGGGGAGGGTGATTCGCCCTTGTTGAA
>CALDFV010000149.1 GCA_937942145.1 uncultured Opitutaceae bacterium | reverse complement strand
TTGTTTACCTGAACGAGGTCTTCGCTGAAAAAAAGGGAAACTTTGCTTTAAGTGATTCAGACTTCGAATACACGTTGCGTCCGGCCCTCGATCCACCGGAGATTGTGCTCAGGTCAAAGACCGTTGTTCTAGATCCTGGCCATGGAGGAGCGGAGCCGGGATCCGTAAACCGATCCTTGAGCATCCTCGAGAAGGATCTCAATCTGGATGTGTCGCTTCGATTGCAAAAGCTGATGGAGGAGAATGGTTTCAAAGTGGTATTGACTCGCTACAACGACCGACTTGTACCTTTGGAGGATCGGTCTCAAATCGCGAACAGGTCAAATGCTGGCGTATTCGTTAGTATTCACTTTAATGCGGCTCTTAACAAAGAAGCTTCGGGTATAGAAACCTATTTGCTGACGCCTCAAAATTCGGCGTCATCAAATGATGATCCAATCGGTTCCAGTGAACCTTCCTATAAGGGCAATCAAACCGATCTATTAAACTTTGAACTTGGATACAGGGTCCAAAGTCGATTGATCGCCGATCTTCAACGTGTCGATCGTGGAATTAAGAAGGCCCGATTTAAAGTGCTTAAAGATCTTGAATGTCCGGGTCTGCTGATTGAGTGCGGATTTCTATCACACGGGAAAGAAGCGCCTTTGATTAACACTCCCGTGTACCGCCAAAAATTGGCTGAATCATTGTCGCATTCCTTGACTTCGATTTTGATGACAGGCCGGATTGTTTCTTCGGATCAATGATCAAAGCGGCTCTGATTGTAGGACTGGGTAGCTTCCTAGGCGGTGGGTTGAGATACCTTTCGGTTGCGTGGATAGAGCGCAAGGCGGACACGGATTTCCCGCTGGCAATCCTATTGGTGAATATTACGGGTTCGTTTCTGATTGGGTTTGTGACGCCTGGATTAGAGCGGGCTTCCCTCGGGGGTGATTCCTTGATGCCCTTGTTTTTGACGGCCGGAATACTGGGAGGCTTTACGACTTTCTCCACTTTTAGCCTGCAAACCTTAAAGCTGGCCCAATCGGGCAACTGGAATTTGGCTTTTCTAAACGCGCTAGCCAGCCTACTTTGCTGTCTAGTATCCGTGTTTACCGGACTTAAGGTAGGGCAACTGTTATTTCGCTAGGCTTTCCCGAGGCCCTCGATCGGTTCCGGGAGAGAGTGCGAGAGAATTGATGGGTTACACTTCGTCGATGATCTTGTCAGCCAGACCATAGGTGATTGCTTCTTCAGCAGTCATGTAGAAGTCGCGATCTGTATCCTCCTCTATTTTTTCGAGAGGTTGACCAGAGGCATCAGACAGAATCTTGTTAAGGCGGACACGAAGTTGTTCGAGATATTGCGCGTGGATGTGGATATCCACTGCAGGGCCCCTCAATTGGCCCGCGATTAAGGGCTGATGAATCATTACGTAGGAATGTGGATACAGGTAGCGATTCCCTTTCTTGGGAGCTGACAGCAATATCGATCCCATCGATGCAGCCATGCCGGTTACGATTACGGAGACTTCCGAAGAAATCATCTTGATAGTATCGTAAATGGCCATCCCGGCGGTAATAGAGCCGCCAGGGGTATTAACGTAAAATGTGATGGGTTCGCCAGGGGCATCGGCTTCCAGATAGAGTAGCGTTTCCGTAATCTCCTTCGCGGATTCGTCAGAAACCTCACCCCACAGGAATATCTTCCTTTCTTTGAGGAATTTCCTCTGGATGGTCGATCCTACTGCGGACTCTTGTGGTTTTTCGTCTTTGTTCTCGGACATGGAAAATTAGTGATTTGCGATTTTGTTGGTACTTTACAAGTAAGGATTGTTAGAGAGTTCAACGGGAAACTAGGGCTCTTACGATATTCGAGAGAATAAACACGAATTTGATAATAGGCCGACTATTTAGAAACACCGATTTCAAAATACAGGAGCCTATACGAGTCCTAGGATCATGCGGCCTTCTTCGCTTATCATGCTTTGATCCCAAGCGGGTTCCCAGGTCAAATTTACCTCTGCTTCATCTACGCCCGGCACGAGGATTACTTTGCTCTTTGCATCCTCTGCAATGGCAGGTCCCATTCCGCATCCGGGAGCGGTGAGTGTCATTTGAACTACGACTCTATGACTACCGCTGTCGTTGGGTTCTACACTCATGGAGTAGACAAGACCAAGATCAACGATGTTTACGGGGATTTCTGGGTCGTAAACGTTTTTAAGTTGCTGCCAAATGGCTTCTTCATCCGGTTCTTCACCCTCGTCCAACGTCTTTATGGGAGTCGCTTCCTGTTCGGTTTCCTTGGATTTCTCCTCCACCAGATCGGGTCCCAGAGCATCCGCGTCTGCTCCTTCAATCCGAGCCAAGCCGTATGGGGTCATCACGGTATAGCTCCCGCCCAGTTGCTGTGTGATATGGACTATAGTTAAAGCGGGTAGTTCGATCCGATCGCCACTGGGAATCTGGACCGCTTCCACCTCTCTTGTTAGGCTGCGTTCTTTGGACTCTTCGGTCATGAAATTAGGGAGCGTTTTGTCAGCTAGGATCCAAACTTATTGCGGATCAGCTGACGGGTACAGTCAGAGAGTTTTTCATCCTCGATATTTTCCAGGATCTCCTCGAAAAAGCCGTACACGATTAGCTCCTCGGCGGCATCTTTAGGTATCCCGCGGGCAAGCATGTAGAAGATTTCCTCGTCTTGAATCTCGCTTGTCGTTGCTCCGTGACTACATTTTACATCATTGGCTTCAATCTCAAGCCCAGGCAGTGAATTGGCTTCAGCGGTATTGCTCAGCAGTAGATTTCGATTTGTTTGATAGGCATCGGTCTGCTGGGCGACTTCGTCGACTTTGATCAGGCCGGAAAATATCGTCTTTGAGTTTTCTTTCAGAGCATTCTTAAAAAGCAAATTTGAGGTGGTGTGCGGCGCGGAATGTGTTTGCAAGGTTCGCTGATCGATTTCCTGGTCAGCGTCGGCCAACGCCATAGACCTCATATCTACGTGAGCTCCCGATCCTTTGATTTGGCCATGAGTTTCCGATCGGTAGTGTCCACACCCGAGAATGACACTGTTCATGTTTACGGAAGAATCCTCGCCGGCGATATTGGAGTTGATCTGAAATCCCAGTGTATTCTCGTTCAGGTTCTGGATAAGCGTGTAGTTTAGCTCAGAGCCAACACCGGCGAAGAGGTGAGTGACTCCGCAGGAGAACGCGGATTGCTCTCCTTTAGAGAGGTGGGCTTCGATGACGCTGGCTTTTGCGTTCGCTTCAGCGATTACCAGCGTGTGGGGAAACAGAGTGCCATTTTCCGAAGTGGACCAATTGTAGGAGCAAAATGGCGCTTCGATCTCTATTCCTTTGGGAATATAGAGAAGGACACCGTTGGTCACGAACGCGGAATGAAGATGGGCAAACTTTTCCGAGCCAAGATCGATGCCTTGTTTCATGAAGTAATCTCGAAGCAAATCGCTATGTTCGACGATCGCCTCGCTCAAAGGTGACCAGATAACCCCTTGGTCGGTCAGCTCTTTGGGAGCCCGGTTTGCCTGCGCAATCTTGTTGTCTGCAATTACATAACTGCCCGCTTGTGTCCCAGTGAAACGAGACTGTTCGACCAGGGATGAGACATTGGCTGAACCGCTATCCCGGTCGAACTGGAATTTTCCGAGACTGAGATTGTTTCGATTGGCGAAGCGCCAATTCTCGTCATTCCGCCTCGGCATCGGCATGTTTGCATAAGATTCAAACGCGTTCGTCTTGAATTCTCTCCACCATTTGGGAACGGTATTCAAGGAATCCATATGATTCTGAAATGCGTATCGAATCGACTCGTCAATACCTGCTTCGGCTTCCATTAAAGGGTCTTCTATTAGTGAGGTCACTGAGTGATTTATAAATTAGTTAAAATATCCGGCTGATGAAATAAGCTAGCCAACGGAGCCTTCCATCTCCAATTCGATTAAACGTTTTAGCTCAACGCTGTACTCCATCGGGAACTGTCTGGTGAGATCATTGACGAATCCATTCACGCTCAAGCTCATCGCCTCAGCCTCGCTGAGTCCGCGTTGCTGCATGTAGAATATTTGTTCTGCGGATACCTTACTGACTGAAGCTTCATGCTGCACATAATTTTGGTCGCCCCGTACGGTAATTGCTGGATAGGTGTCCGTGCGGGAATCGGAATTGATTAGAAGGGCATCGCACTCCGTGTTATTCTTGCAGCCTTTCAAGTGTTTTGGGATATGCACCTGGCCTCGGTAGGTCGATCGTCCCTTGCCCACGCTTATCGACTTCGATATCACATTGCTAGTGGTGTCGTCTGCCGCATGGATCATCTTGGCACCGGTGTCCTGGTGCTGCCCATCGTTGGCTAAGGCTATACTCAAGACTTCTCCTCGGGCTTTGCGTCCTTTGAGTATTACCCCTGGATACTTCATCGTCAGTCTTGAGCCAATATTGCAATCGATCCATTTGACGACTGAGTTCTCATGGGCGATCGCCCGTTTTGTCACAAGGTTGAATACGTTGCTCGACCAATTTTGGACGGTTATATATTCGATTTTGGCTCCGGGCATAGCGACGAGCTCAACGACGGCGCTATGGAGTGTGGCAGTGTCGAATTTTGGTGCCGTACATCCCTCCATGTAGGTGACTTCCGATCCTTCATCGGCGATAATCAGCGTTCGTTCGAATTGGCCGAAATTTTCTGCATTGATGCGGAAGTAAGCCTGTAGAGGGTGGCTTACCTTGACCCCCGGCGGGACATAGATGAATGAGCCACCCGAAAACACTGCGCTGTTCAAT
Organism: uncultured Opitutaceae bacterium; assembly: GCA_937942145.1. Taxonomy (GTDB): domain Bacteria; phylum Verrucomicrobiota; class Verrucomicrobiia; order Opitutales; family Opitutaceae; genus Pelagisphaera. Next base: position 284 of record CALDFV010000149.1, on the reverse strand, counting down.
GCTGAGAACTTGTTGTCACCAGTAGGTATGACTTTTCCAAACCACTTCTTGAAAATTTCGGGATGCTCCATGAGCCCGTCCGTACTGCCCATGAATATTACCCCATCCTTTGCAACTGCTTCCTTGATATTTGAATACGCTGCTTCGGAGTCGAACTGAGCCTCAACCCCTGCCAGGAATTTTCGTTCATTCTCTGGAATGCCAAGCCGTTCGAAGGTTTCTTTGACCTCGTCTGGAACGTCGTCCCAACTTTTTTTGGCACGCTGGTCGCCTGCGAGGTAGTA
>CALDFV010000148.1 GCA_937942145.1 uncultured Opitutaceae bacterium | reverse complement strand
CGTTTGGGCACTCGAATTTCGATTTTGTGATGTCGGATGTGGACCTTCGGTACGACTTGGAGGATTCCCGGTTTCCCCGGGTTGAGATTGAGAATGAACAGGCGTTTGAAGATCTGGAGCGATACGAGTTCGAAGACGTCTCCCTTCGAGAGCGGTCAACAAACGAGTCGGATGCGATCGCCTCGGCAAATTTGAAAAGGAAGAACGTTTTTGGGAATGAAAACCTGAGTATACGATTTGGAGGGAAGATTCGTGAGCGCGATAGCTCAGTTGATTATGATTCCAAATACTACGATACGTATTCCGGTTTAGACGCGTTTACACTCGAAAGCGTCCGATCCCAGGATACTGGAGTTGCGTTTCTAGATAGTCGTTATGAATTGGATACACTTATTGACGGACAGAAAGTCAATGCGTTCTTGCGGAAGAATATCGACTCGTTCCGATACGACGAGCGCCGTTCGCGCGAGCGATCTGATCCGAGTACGTATCAAGTGGACGAGCGGGTAGACGCGATGTACGGCATGTTGGATTTCGAAGTCGGTAAATGGCGGGGTATTCTCGGTTTGCGCCAAGAGGAGACCTCGATTTCGTTTCGCAGCAACGAAGTGCGTTTGGGTCCGGATACTTTAGACAAAGACTCGGATGGGAATTTTGAGGAAACGGTTTACTTAGGTACGACACCGACGGAAGGGGCGACTCAGTATGACGATCTGTTTTCGAATGCGCATTTTCGATACAAGTGGAATGAGCGAACGACCTTTATCGCTTCCTATACGAACACGATTGATCGTCCTCAGTACGCGGAGGTCGTTCCCTACCGCCATGTGCGACTAGAAGACCGGGAGGTCGAGGAAGGCAACCCGGAATTGAGTCCTACGCTCTACGAGAATTTCGACGTTTCTATGGATGTTAGAGTGGGCGACTCAGGACTGGTTTCCGTGGAGCTTTTCGACCGGTCGATCGAAGACTATATTTTCAGTCGAGAATCGTTCGTTGTGGGTGGAGTGTACGACGGATTCGAGTTGCAGCGGCAGGAAAATGGTTCGGACGGCAGTGCTCGAGGAGTGTCCCTTACCTGGACTCAACCGATTTCGATGGCAATTCTCCCTGATGGTTTGTCGGTGAATATCAACTACGAGGCCCTTGACACGGAAATCGATTACCCTTCCCGTCCTGGAGAATCGCTGCCGCTAACGCGTAGTCCTGATTCGGATTTGAAGGTTGCGTTGAAATATGAAAATAAAAAGCTGTTCGCCCAATTGAAATGGGACCATGAAACAGAGAGTATCTATCGAGTCGCAAACAGTCCCGAGAAAGACCGCTATGTCGGTCCCAATGGGGGTTTCGATGTATCGTTGAGCTACAAGTTGCAGCCGAAAACGCGACTTTACATGGAGTGGCGAAATGTAACCAACGAACCGGTGTTTGATTACTACGAAGGAGACCCATCTCGCTCCCGCTACTACCGTATTCGACCATGGACGCTCAACACGGGCGTTAAGTTCGAACTTTAAGGGAGCTTAAGGAAGTCGATCGAAAATTCAATTGTCCCGTTCTCAGCGGCCAGTTGAAATGAACTTGCCGTTATTGAATCAAAACCTCAACTACACCCTTGATCACTGACCCTGTTTCCCCCTCCTTGGGGTTCAATAGGTAAAGGGTGACTTATCGATGCGACACATGCTTTGGGGGTGCAAGTCCGCTATGACGATATCTCCAATTTCGGGCTTTATAATACCAACGAAAGACAGTGCCTTTTGGCTACGAGGTCGGATGAGGTTGAGGAACTCGCTATCGGGCTTTTCCACGAAGCCCAGATTGTATGGACGGGAGCGTTTCGAACGAGTATTGGAATAAGGGGAATACTATGATTTTGGAGTCGATAGCGGACTTGCCGGTAATTCGGGATCTGCGGACGACTTTCTCTTAAGCCCCAAATTCAAGGTTATTTATTCGTTCAACGAATCGACCTAAATGTATTAGAAAACAGGTTATGGAATTCATAGCCACGACGCTCGTGGATCGACTATATCGGTTGATCCCATCGATGGATCTCCTATTGAATCGGTTGATCTACTGGCTCGATCAAAAGGAACCGAAGTAGGGATAAGCTACGATTGGAATGACAAATTGAAAACCTCTGTATCTCTGTGGAGTTTGGACCTAGATTCCGGACTCCGTTACGTGGGAGATGTTGGTAACACGGAAACCTCTCGGCCGAGCGAGCGGAAGGGAATCGAGATGGAGAACTATGACCAATTCAATAATTGGCTTTCCTTCGATTTCGACTTGGCTCTGACGGACGCATCTTTCAGCGGCATCGATCTTGCAGGGAATGACATACCGGGTGCGATCGATCAGGTTGCTAGCCCTGGATTGAACCTCAATGGCGAGAAGGGTTGGTTCAGTTCACTGCACTATCGGTATTTTGGTGAAAGAGCACTCGTTTAAAATGGCAGTGTCAAATCAGACCCATTCAATGCTTTAAACCTGCGTCTAGACTATTGAAGAGATCGCTGGCAGGTGAGCCTCGATAGTCTCAATGTTCTCAACTCTGATAATCACGACATAAGCTATTTCTACGAATTGCGCCTCCAGGGCGAAGCGGATGAAGGAGTTGGAGATCGCCACTACCATCGCATTCCTCCGCGTATGCTCAAGGCGAGTTTTACGCTTAGATTCTAGCTTGCAAAGTCTCTCCGTCGACACACCTGCTATTAGCGAAGTCTCTACCTTCTTGTAATTATGGAACGTTTTTTCAGCATCTTAGCTTTGCTCAGGGAAGGAAGGTTTCAATACTTCCCTTCATTTTTTCGCTTCGATGTTCCACTGAAATCAGCTCATGCGTCCATGTATAAAGTCTCTTCACCTTTACTTTATTCAACGGAAATGGAGGCCCGCCCACTGTGCTCTGATTATATTTTAGGGTAATCAATATATCTACCGTCTTGTCATTCTGGCGATTCTTTGACTAACTAATCCCTATCGTCCTAATTAGCATTTTCTCCAATTCCGAGGGTGTTTCAGCGAAATAGCCAAAGAGGAGCGAGCGTAGTCATGAGAAGTATAATCGTAGTAGTTTTATCCTCATGGGTCGCGTTTGTATGCGAAGTCTCCGTTTGGGCTGACGAAAAAACGGTACTGCTGCATCAGAGAATTGAAATTCCTGCTGCTTTTACAACGACTAGCGGGAATCATGCTTTCGGAGGAGATATTCGAATTGGCGATTTAAGTGGCGATGGCAGTTGCGACTTTTTGGTCTACCGCAGCTCTCAAGGCGGCGATATTAGATCGCACGCTGGAGGTATAAAACCCTGCTACATCGCAGCCTTCG
>CALDFV010000147.1 GCA_937942145.1 uncultured Opitutaceae bacterium | reverse complement strand
TTCATCGCGATGTTTATCGGCCTTATGCTGATCACCTATTGGCCGGCTCTAACTCTCTGGCTTCCCCGCGCGTTGGGGCTTTGACGTGAAGTGGGTAGCGGGCGATCTCCGAGCTCTCACAGTGAAAGAGTCGCACAGGCTTCCAGCCTGTTTCAATTGACAGCAAACAGGCTGGATGCCTGTTCTACCTTTAATGGGTGCTCGGAGATTGCCCGCTACCCAGAATGCCGTGTTATCCCATCCTATAGGGAAATCCGAGAAATGGAGATTTCGGCGAGGGCTAGGCCCATTTCTCCAGCGATGGAGTAGATTAGGTACGATTGGTCATCGTCATCGTGGAAGATCGCGGGGTCTCGCAATTGCTGCACTTTGATTCCGCCTCCCTTTTTTGAAGGCTTAATGGGAAATTGGATACCTTCGTATTCAGCTTCGGGCCGAAGTATCTCCACGGGACTGCTGGCACTCCACTCGTGCCAGTCGCCTTGAAGTGAAACGGTGCTCATGAGAATCCGCTCCGGCGCGTCGGCCTTACGAGTATAGAAAAGAAAGAGGGTGTCGTCCATTACCCAGGTTGCGGAGTGGCGTATGCGGACATCGTCGCGATTCCCATATTGGTCGTTGACTGTGATGGGAGTGATGAGCTGCTTTTTGGAAATTATCCAATCTCGATCGTAATGGCGAGAACGATTGAGATACCCATGGGCATCGATCGCGTAGTGGTGTCCAGAATGCTCAAATACGCGAAAGTAGGCGGAGCCAATTACGAAGTTAGACGCTTTGAATTCCAGACCGTTTTTGGAAATGGCGATGGCTGTTTTCTGGTTTTGGTTCTCGCGCGATCCGTGAAAATACATGCGGATTTCTTGAGATTCGTGATCGATATGAATGTCGGGTGAAGCAATGTGTCCGATGAAGGCGGGTGAATTCTCCACACGAAGCGTGCCAGGCTCGTGGACAGTCCAAGGCCCTTGGATACTGTTTGCGTAGGCAAGCCGAATGAATTTACCGTCGTGGTGAGCGAAGTAGAGGTAGTATTTCCCGAGGGGGTTTTCGATCCAGTCGGGAACTTTGATGAGGGAGGGGCCGTTTATTTTGGTCCCTAATGTGGTGGAGGACTCGTAGGAAATGATGGGGTTTTGCGGGAGCCGTTGGACTTTTATCTCAAATTCGCCAGATTGAATCGTTTTGGGGACGAACGGATCGGGCAGGGAAGCCGCAGGGAGTAGGGAAGGTAGAAAAGTAACAGCGATTAGAAAAACAGTTCTTTTCATTGTAGGAAAGATAGCAGATTGGATCGGGGAGTCTAATCAATTCGAATGCCCTCAAATACGCGTTCTGTCGAGCGCTTTGCCGGCGTTTGATCCAATGCCGGAACCTCTCAGTAGCGCCTTGCGTTTTGCGATGGGACAACTATGGCTTGGCAAAAATGAATACAGGAAACCAAAAGTACATCGCCTATTACGGCACCAGCGGAACGGGCAGCGACGATGGGATCTATTCACAAACGCTCTCACATGCTCCACTGGAACTTTCCGCGGCGGAACTAGAAAGTCATCAAAAGAAGGCCGGGTTTCAGCGATTAAACCGAAATGAAACGGTGCTTTATTCGATCGCGTTAGGTGAGGGGGAAAGCGGGTTGGTTCGTTCCTTTCGTATCAATAAGCGAAAGGTGGGATTGGAGTTTATTAATGAGCAAGAAGCCGCTGGAGGAGGGCTTTGCCACATCAACCTAGATCGCTCAGAAAAATGGCTACTCGGGGCTAGCTACAATGATGCCGTGATCACTGTCTTCCCCGTTAGTGATAGTGGCGTGATCAGTGAAAGAGCTTTCTCACTGACCTTGGAGGGGAGTGGAACAAAAGTGAATCCCGACCGCCAGGATGCTCCGCACGCCCACTCGATTTACAGCGATCCATCCAATCGTTTCGTCTTGGTTTGCGACTTGGGAATGGATCGGATTTACGTATACCGCTTTAACAGCGAAAACGGAGCGCTCGCACCGGCAGCGACCCCCTACGTTGAGACCGCTCCAGGGGCGGGGCCAAGGCATCTGGCATTCCATGGAAATGGGCGGTGGATCTATGCCATAAATGAGCTCAACGGTACGGTGACTCAATATGAGTGGGATGAGGCTGTAGGGGAAATGACTCTCAAAAGCTCAGTTGATACGCTGCCGGATGGTTTTTCTGAGGAGAACACAACGGCCGAGATCCTGGTCCATCCTTCCAATCGCTTCCTCTATGGCTCCAATCGAGGACATGATAGCATTGTGGTTTATTCGATTGATGAGGGGGATGGTTCTTTATCCTTAATACAGCGGATTTCCTCGGGAGGCGAGCATCCCCGGAATTTCGTTTTGGACGAAGACGGAAGGCTCCTAGTTGTCGCTAATCGAGACTCCAGCAATATTGTGTATTTCGAAGTCGATGCGGAATCGGGAAAGCTTTCTAGGCAGGAAATCGTCGAAAACGTACCCATCTGCACCTGCGTAAGGGTAGTGAAGCGATAGCTTAAACTGGGAATGGTTCTAGATCAGGCGAACCCTGCGGGAGTCGTTTCGCAGCCGGAATTCGGATCAATCGAGATCTTTCACTGTCGATATCCTCCATCGGTAAGTGCAATTGGGTTGAAATTCCTGACTGACTTGCCGAAAAGATCCGTCCTTTTAGTGGGAAACCAAGGTTCCTAGATTTTTATGAAGAGATTGCTCCTTACACTATCGCTCATCCCCGCAGTTTTCGGGGCGGAGTCCGATCCGGCTATCCGTGAGTTTTACGACGAGAAAGCGGAAATTCGCATGCGGAATTTCGAAAAACCGGACGATGTAGTCATAAAATTGTGGGCGGACGAATCTCAGACACAGAATCCGTCTGCGATCACGTTCGACTCTCAAGGCCGCCTTTACGTGGCTGAGATTAACCGCTGGCGGACTGGGGTCGACGATATTCGCGAGCGTCGCATGATGCTGGTTGAGGATATTCAAATTGAGAGCAATGCGGATCGATTGAAGATGTTCCAGAACCACGCGGCTCAGTTCCCCATGGAATACTATTCGAGCAAGGCGGACCAGATCAGTTTGCTGGAGGATACCGACGGGGACGGAAGGGCGGATAGCTCGAAGATATTCGCGGGAGGATTCAATGACCCTTTGGATGGTCCTGGCATTGGATTGATTGAGCGCGACGGTAAAATCTACTACACGAATGTTCCCCATCTCTGGATGCTGGAGGATTTGGACGGCGATGGCGTGTCAGACAAGAGAACGTCTTTGCAGGACGGATTCGGAATCCGCATGAGCTTTTCGGGCCATGACATGCATGGCCTGACCTGGGGGCCAGATGGCAAGCTGTATTGGTCAATTGGAGACCGTGGGTACAATGTGCATACTAAGGAAGGCCAGCATTTTTTCGGTCCCAATAAAGGGGCTGTCTTTCGCTGCGATCCGGACGGGTCGAATGTAGAGCTCTTCTATGACGGATTGAGAAACCCACAGGAGCTTGCCTGGGACGACTATGGGAATCTTTTTACGGCGGACAACGATGCGGACGGTGTAGACTTGGAGCGTATCAATTATCTGGTGGAGGGCGGCGACTCGGGCTGGCACGCAGGGCACCAGTCGATCATGTCGTTTACCAAGGACCTAGAGCTCAGATCCTCGAAATATACCGGTGATGCGAAATTGCCGCTCAGTTGGATAACTGAGCACGTTTGGGAAGTTCGCAATGACAAGCAGCCAGCATTCATCCTTCCCGGTATTGGGCAGTTGATAGGGGGGCCGTCGGGACTGGTTTTCAACCCATCAAGCAGCATGGGCGAAAAGTATGACGACAAGTTTTTTGTCATCGTCTACAAAGGTTCTCTGAGCCAGTCCTACATTTCCATGTTCAATGTAGAGGAAGACGGCGCGTCCTATAAGATGGTCAACAACGAGACGTTTTTCCGAGGTTCGAACTGTGTCGACATCGAATTTGGACCGGATGGGAAACTGTACATTTCGGATTACAACTATGGGGGTTGGCTGAATCAGGACGTAGGGAATATCTATGCGATGGACGTCCCCGGTCAAATCGACAAGCCGGAAGTCGTTGAGAATGAGGCAATATTGCTATCTGATTTTGCTCAGTACGAAGTACAGGAATTGGCTGAGATGCTGGGTCGAGACCATTTGCAAATTCGTCAAAAGAGTCAGTTCGAACTAGCGAAACGTGGAAGGCTGGGAATCGAAGCGTTCACGCGTGCCGCGACGCGCGCGGAGCTGCCTACGCTGGTCCGTATTCATGGGGTTTGGGGATTGGGTCAGATGGCTGCGGATGAAGGACTATCCATTTTGGAGCCACTCCTTAATTTGCTTTCCGACTCGAACGACCAAGTGCGTATCCAGTCCGCTCGTGTTTTGGGAGACCTTCGTGTGGTAAAATCAGCCAACCTCCTTGTGAAAGCCCTTCGCGACGAGCATCCTCGAGTGGCGATGTACGCGGGAATTGGCCTGGGCCGAATCGGCTATTCGCCGGCTGTCTCGGAATTGTATTCAGTCATTGAACGCAACCAAGACAAGGACCTATGGCTGCGTCACGGAGCCATTATGGGACTGGCGGGAATCGAAAAATCGAACTGGGAGCACGGAATTGAAGACGATTCGAAATATGTGCGAATGGGGGCGTTGCTCGCCTTGCGAAAGCTTCGAGACCCACAGATCGCGGAGTTTCTCCAAGATCCGGAAAAGTCGCTTGCTTACGAGGCGATCCGCGCGATAAACGATCTCCCTCTCCTGTCGTTAGAGGGAGAATTGGCAGGTATGATTGGGCACTTTCTTCCGGGTGGTGTTGGCGAAATGCCGGAGACCGATGTAGACGCGTTTATGCACCATCGCATTATTAATGCGAACTACTATCAGGCAAAAAAGGAGAATGCCCGAGCGCTCTTGAAATACGCGGCTAACGCAGAATTACCCGCACGTCTTCGTCGCGAGGCACTGGCGGCGATAGAAGGTTGGAGCGACCAAAACCCAATTGATACGACGACGGGTTTGCCCCGGGATAATCCCGCCGTCCGAGATGCGATCGATGAAGTTGTGAAATCCGAGATTGCGACTATTTTGGAGACTGCGGAAAGCGACGTGTTGATTCAGTCTACGCGACTCGCATTGCTTTATGGATACGAGGTGGATCGAGAAGTACTTTTGGCCCAGCTCGAAAACCAGAAGAACTCGACAGAGGTTCGAGTCTCTGCCCTGGACGCTTTGACGGAACGCAAGGATCAGGCATTAGAACGGTTGGCCCTTGCGAATTTGAAAGATAGGCAAGCGAGTTTGCGTTCGAGCGCGTTGCGAGCCCTGCTCGTTGCGAATCCTGCGAAAGGAGTTCAAGAGGCTATCAGGTTTTCGAAGTCAGGAGCAGTCGTCACGCGTCAAAATGCGATTGCGTTGCTTGGAGCCCAGTCAGATTCGGTGTCAGGCAACTACCTGCGAACACAGCTTCAGACACTAATTGAGGGTAAGGGAAATCCGAAGACGAAATGGGACATTGTTGAAGCGGCTCGAAATCGGTCGGATGCGGATATCAAGAAACTGGTTACGAATTACGATCAATCGCTCGCGACGGCTGAGCCCATGGTCAAATATGCCGTTAGCCTTCAAGGAGGGGACGTTGATCGTGGAGAGGACGTCTTCATGAATCATGGCGCAGCCCAGTGTGTGAGGTGCCATAAAGTGAACGACTATGGAGCGGAGGTCGGTCCTGATTTGACAACGATTGGGCGCAACCACGATCGGGAATACCTATTGGAAGCCATCGTCGATCCTGGAGCCGTCGTGGCCCCTGGTTTTGGAATGATGGTCCTGACTCGCAAGAATGGTGAAGTGGCGAGCGGGCTCTTAATGGATGACAACGAGGATGGAGTGAGCTTGAAACTTCCCGATGGAAAGATAGAAAAGATCAGCCATTCCGACATCGCTTCGAAGCAACCTCCCATATCCGGAATGCCTCCCATGGGACTTCTCCTCAGCCACGGTGAAGTGCGAGATCTGGTCGCCTATCTAAGCAGTCTGAAGCACGCCCCAAAGGTAGACGGCGACGAGCACGAATAGAGAAGCGGTCGGCCTGCTTATCCCGTACAAGAGGGGCTGCAATGCGTTCGAATCATGTCGCTATCAACTCTCTAGGAGAAAAATTCGTGACATTTCGGGCAATTGATGGGCAACGTCTAGCTAGCTATGAAATTCGAGCATTATGCAATAAATGTTGAAGACCCAGTCGCGGTAGCGGACTGGTACGTCGCCCATTGTGAAATGAGTATCGCCCTCTCTATCGATGGACCTCCTTACATGCGATTCCTGGCGGACAAGACGGGCCGCGTAGTAGTTGAGCTTTATTGCAACCGTGCCGCGAAAGTGCCGGACTACAAGTCGATGGATCCGATCGAGTATCATTTGGCCTTTGCGGTTGAGGATGCCGAGTCGGAGATGAATCGACTGATTGAAGCCGGCGCGTCTTTTGTCGTTGAAGTGAACCCACAGGAAGGGAGTCGGCTTATCATGCTGAGAGATCCCTTCGGGATGAGCTTACAGCTTTGCCAAAGGGTGCAGCCATTTACGATAAAAGATTAGATAGGCTCAGTCCTAGTTACTTCCTGCGGAATGGCTCATCAACGCGGTTAGACAATTTGTAAGAGACCGGCTACGTGTAAAATGTTCTGTCCAATCACTAGAAGTTTGAAATAACTAATAACTGAAGAAGGCCGCCCCCGTTGGGCCGGCTCGCTATCCCAAGAATTCAGACTATGAAGAATCTTTGCTTAAACGCGCTCGTGAACATGAGATCCCATCTGATGCGAGCTGGATTAACGGCTGCCATCGCCTCATTTTGCGTAATCGCTGCCCATGCGGCTGAAAGTGTCCCGGTGGACGCTTTCGACTTGCCGAAAGACCTTGAGGTCACGCTGTGGGCTAGCTCGCCCCTTTTCTACAATCCCACGAATATCGATGTGGATCATAAAGGTCGCCTTTGGGTAGCGGAAGGGGTGAACTATCGGAAGTTCCGCAACAAGACGAGTCGGACTCACCCGGTCGGCGACCGGATAATGATCCTTGAGGATACGGACGGAGACGGCAAAGCGGATAGCTCCAAGGTCTTTTGGCAAGATTCGAGCTTGGTGGCTCCTCTCGGAGTTGCCGTAATTGACAACAAAGTAATCATCTCCCAGCCGCCTAGCTTGATTGCCATTACGGATGTAAACCGAAATGACCGGTTCGACGATGGGGATATTAAAGAGATTCTCCTGACCGGATTCGAGGGGTTAGACCACGACCACAGTTTACACTCCGTGACTGTGGGACCCAATGGGCAATACTATTTCAATACCGGCAATGCAGGCAATGCGGACGTTGAAAGTGCTGACTTGCGCCTCTTCACGGGGAGTTCCTATCTAAACCGTACCGATCGCGCGAAACCAAGCAGCGACGGTCATCAGTATGTCGGGGGCGTTGCGATGCGGATGAATCCGGACGGCACAGGGCTCGCCGTTATTGGACACAATTTCCGGAATTCCTACGAGCAGACTATTACTTCATTCGGCGACGTCTTCAATAATGACAACGATGACCCGCCCGCGGCGCGAACAACCTGGTTGATGGAATATGGAAACCTGGGATTTTCGTCCTACGACGGTTTGCGGACTTGGCGTTCCGAACAACGTCCGGACCAATTGACGGCCGAAGCAGAGTGGCGTCAGGGTGACCCCGGAACGATCCCTGCCGGCGATGTCTATGGTGGAGGTGCCCCAACCGGTATCACCTACTATGAGGGAGATGCCCTTGGCGCTGAGTATAACGGGATGTTGTTAACTTGCGAGCCAACTCGTAATGTAGTTTTTGGATACAAGCCACAACCGAAGCAGGCAGGATTCGAGTTGGAGCGTTTTGAGTTTTTCGGGTCGAATCCAACTGGCAAATTTTACGGAGCGGATTTTTCTCAATCGCAAGCCCGCAACAAGGAAGCTCGTTTCCAATTCCGGCCTTCCGATATCGCTGTCGGAACGGATGGGGCATTGTATATTTCAGATTGGTATGATACGCGCGTCGGAGGTCATGGGGCGTATGACGAGTCTGGAGTGGGATCCATTTATCGGATCGCGCCTAAAGGGAGGAAACTTAGTGCTCCCAAAATCGACTTCTCGACCACGAAGGGACTAGTAGAAGCGTTTAAAAACCCATCGCACAATGTGAGAGGAGCTGCATTTTATGGGCTCAAGGACAAAGGAGCTGCGGCGGTTTCAGCAGTGGCCAAGCTTCTTAGCGATGACAACAAATACGTTCAGGCTCGCGCCGTTTTCCTCCTGCCGCATTTAGGGCCGAAGGGAGTTGAATTTGTGGAAGAGAGGCTCAAAGCCGACGATCCTCAAATGAGAATCGCTGCCTTCCGCGCGTTGCGAGCTACCGGGAGCAACTATATGAGTCATGCCAAGGCGTTGGCTAAGGATTCCTCCGCGGCAGTACGGCGTGAAGTGGCCCTAGCTCTCCGAGATGTTCCTTTTGGGGAAATGAAGGAAACCCTTCTGGATATCGTAGACGGTTATGACGGAATAGACCGCTGGTACTTGGAGGCGGTCGGAACTTCGGTGGCCCTTGAAGAGGCGAAGGCTTACGCGTATTTGAAAAGCAAGCGCGGGAATGATCCGGCTAACTGGTCAAAGGCTTTTGCTAATATCGCCTGGAGACTGCATCCCGAGTCTGCGGTGGGTGATATGAAGGCCTACGCAATGGACACTTCCAAGGACACTCAATCCCGTGTCGATATGCTGACAGCGATTGCCTATGTGGAATCCGAGAAAGGGGCCCGAGCGATGGTTGACATCGCGAAAAAGGCCGAGGGTGCCGAAGTGACGACACGAGCCCGCTGGTTTGTGGAGAACCGGGACAAGTCATACTGGCGCCAGTATAACTTGATGGCGGAAATTGGAGGGCAAAGCGCCACTTTAGTCGATTCGATTGTCCCCGCCTTTCCCAAGGCCAAGGCGGAGACGACTCTGGAAGAAGTCCTGTCGTATGCTCCAGATGCGAGTCGTGGTAAAAGGGCGCTGTCAAAGTGCTTCATGTGCCACAAATTCGGAGATCAAGGAATCAATTTCGGCCCTGATTTAACGGCGTTTGCCCAAGGCAATCCGAGCGAGACCCTGATCCAGGCGATCATTAGTCCTTCCGCAGATATTTCGCATGGATTCGAAGGTGTGGAAGTGAAGACCAAGGATAACAAGACCATTCAGGGATTTGTTATTTCCGAAGGGAACCCTCTGGTCTTGAGAGTGTTTGGCGGCGCAGATGTGGCGATTGACCAAGACAAAATTGCAAGCCGCGAAAATTTACACTATTCCTTCATGCCCTCCGCGGCCAGTCTGGATATTAGCGCGGAAAATGTCTCCAACATGGTGGCCTATTTGAAGAGCCTGTAGGAGAGTGCCCACTAAATTAGAATACGGAATGCTGGTTTTCGGGGTGCCTCTTAGATTCTCGTAAGAAGTATTCCACCGATCAGCCCGCCTGCATTTTTCCTTTGGCAAGTGGCCAAGGTAGGGCACGCGGAGGTCCTTGTTCTACCTGGCGGGTCCGATGGGTTCCGTGTCTTCGGTCGGTAGCCAAGCGGCGTGTTGTTTCATGATTTTCGCGGTGCCTTTACGAAAGGCGATGTTTGTCCATTCGTTAGGATCCTTCTCTAGATCGTAGAGTTCCTCGTCACCGTTTTTGTATTTGATGTATCGGTACCGATCGGAACGGACAGCGTGGTTTCCCTGTTGGTAGGTAATCAAGGCGGGATCCCACTTCGACTTTGGCTTTTTCAGAAGGGGAACCAGACTCTTGCCTTCAAGGTGCTCCGGAGCGGGGAGTCCGCAAAGTTCAGTGAGTGTAGGGTACAAATCTACAAGCGTGACAGGACGGTGGCAGATCTGGCCTTCCTTGTAGCCAGGGGCGATGATAATATAAGGGATGTGAGTGGCCTTTTCGTAGAGCACAAACTTTTCCCAGTGATCCTTCTCGCCGAGATGGTATCCGTGGTCGGACCAGAGAACAATGATGGTGTTGTCAGCTTTACCGCTTTTGTCCAAAGCATCCAACAGGCGACCCACTTGATAGTCGGCAAAACTAGCCGATGCCTGGTAGCCTTGGATCGCTTTGTCGAAGATGTAGGCATCTCGAAGCTTTTCCGCTTCAAAGGTGCTTATGAATTTTCGTCCGGGCGGATGTAGAAGAGCCTTGGCTTCATCTGGCAAGTCTTCAAGGTCGTCCTCTTTGATTTCGGGAAGCGTCAATCGCCCTAGAGGGTATTGGTCGAACCATTCTTGCGGCGCATAGAAGGGCATGTGGGGCCGGAAAATACCGGTAGCGATAAAAAAGGGGGATTTGGTAGCGTCTATTTTTTCGATAGCCCAATCCACTGTGCGATTGTCAATGTGATCATCTGGATTTCGCGGATACACCCCCCAGTCGAAATTGCGACTGACAGGGCCTTTCTTCCCGTCTGGCGCGGTCCAGCTCCTGATCCCGTTTAGATTTCCATTCCGAGGCATGGGCATGTCGGGTTGCCGAGACGGAAATTCTACAAAGTCGTCGAATGCCTCATACTTGTGGTATTCAGTGCCATGATGGTGGAAGATTTTTCCGCTAGCATAGGTTTGGTATCCGTGGTTCTTGAAGTGCTGCGGTAGAATGGTCACATCGGACAAGGCCCGCTTCCAGTCGCTATTATTTCCATACACGCCGCTCGTGGAAGGACGTACCCCGCTGAGGACGGAGGCCCGAGAAGGATTGCAAGCGGGAGAGTTGCAATAGGCCTTTGAGAAAAACATACCGCGGGCGGCAAGTCGTTCGATATTGGGAGTCTGAATGGGGTTGGATTTGTCGAAAAGGGTTGTCCAGTCATTCATGTCATCGATGGCGATGAAGAGAACGTTTGGAGCTCCGAGAGCTCCAAAATGAAGAATGAGGAGTGAAAAATGAAAAATGAATATTGCTTTCATGGAGGTAGGACGGGGACCATTCGGGAATGGCGCGCAACTAGATCAAGCCGATGCGGCGGACTCGGAGCCTTTCGGTATTAGGAACGATGCAATCAGGCCTACGCCGAAGCAAACACCAATCCCTACTAGCCCGAAGAGAAGACCATTCAGATCACTAAAATATTTGGCGTAGACCAGAGAGACGAGACTGCAGCTCACCCCGATCCACGCGTGCATTGCCGCGGCGCGCTTTACGAATAGACCTAGTAGAAAGAGTCCAGCCAATGGACTACCAATCAGACCCATCAGGCCGATAAGGAAATCGAAAATATGCCCGGTATCGATGCTAGACATAATAAGGGCGGCTCCTGTGCCCAATACGCCGAGACAGGCAACGAGTGTACGGGCAAAGCTCAATTGGTTTTGATCGCTCCAGTCTTTTTTGAATCGTCCCACAAAATCGTTGGACACTGCGGTACAGATCGAATGCATGGAGCTGTCAAGACTGGACATGGCGGCGGCGAAGACCCCGGCGATGACGAGGCCAGCCAGCCCGGCCGGCATCTGGTGGGCGACGAACCAGGGCAGAATTTGGTCGTTCTTCTGCAGGGGTCCGAGCAAATCGGGATTCGACTTGTAGAAAACAAACAAGGCGATACCCATCACTGAAAAAATTAGGGTGGCAGGAATAGCCAGTAGGGCATTTGTCCATACGGCCTTTTGCGCTTCTTTTTCTGAACTCGTAGTGAGGTATCGCTGCACCACCGCCTGGTCCGAAGTGTAGGGGACGAGAGCGTTGGAAAAAACAGCTCCCAGTATGAGCACCATAAAGGAGTCACTCGCCCAGGACCACTTTATGGCGGGCATTTCGAATTTTCCGGCTTCTCTACCCATCGAGATGAGCGAAGCAAATCCCCCGTCGAGATTCACGCCGATCAGAATCAACGCCAGCAAGGCGCCGCCAATGAGAACAACAACCTGAATGACATCGGTCCAGATGACCGCTTTGATCCCTCCGAAGATCGTATAGACGGTAGCGATGAGTCCCATCAGTAGAATGCACAATGTCAGATTAAATCCTGTTACCGCGGCGAGTGCTAGCGCAGGGAGGAATACGACCACTCCCATTCGGAAGAGCTGGAATATGATGAAAGAGGCGCTGCCGAACAGACGAAGGCCCAAATCGAATCGATCTTCAAGAAACTGGTAGGCCGTTACCGCATTGAGCTTTCGCAATCGGGGAATATAGGCGTAGACGATTATGGGCGCCACTAGGAGGATTCCGGTGTTTAGGAGGATAACGGACCAGCTGGTGCCGTACACGCGAGCCGGTAAGGCAAGGTAGGTGATGGCACTCAGCGTTGTACCGAAAATGCTCATACCCGCAGCCCACCAAGGAATTGATTGACCACCCAAGTAGAAATCATTGGTGGATTGCGTGCCTTTGGCGCATAGGAACCCCACAAAAACTAAGCTGCCAAGGTAGACCAGCAGAGTGATCCAGTTTAGAGTCCCGAATGACACAGCGGTGGGTTTAGTGGTGATTTCCCAAACCTTGGGTGTACGAACGCGCGGGCGAATCTCGCCGGAAGCAATGATGTGGCTGTCTCCCCATTGGGTGACTTGAGTGGTGACATGATTTTGCGGTAGTCGTCCTGCTTTTCGCCAGGTATCGGTGAGGGCATTGTATCCCCAGATCTGCTTAGGGAAACCGGGGTGATCATCCTTGAGATCATCAGCCATGTGGAAGAGAGATCCGTCGGCTCCGCCCACTATAAGAATG
>CALDFV010000146.1 GCA_937942145.1 uncultured Opitutaceae bacterium | reverse complement strand
ACTGGATTCACCGTTGGTGACCTCGGCAATACCGGATGCACCTAAATAGGCGGCCATTTCCTCTGCCGAAGGAGCCGGTTCATCCTCCACGAGATCTTCGCCTGAGTCAACGGGGTCCTCTTTCTGAGCAGGGCGGGTCTCGACGACCGGCTCGGAAGCGAGCTTTTCTTTAGGCGCTGCTTTCAGCGGAAACTCAGAAACGGCCCCCTGGGGCTCGGTCGATCTAGGGGTTACGGCTTTTTTTTTTCCTCAGGCAGCCCAGCTGCGATTCCCGAAAGCTCGCGAATAAGACCATCTATGGCCCGTGCGCGGCCTTGTTCTGAGGCCTTCAGCAACGCTACCTCGAAATTCACCTTTTCGTTCAGCCCAAACTTCAAAGCGCTTTCACTCTGACGTAGGCTGTCGAGCAATCGGGTTAGCGACTCCGTTGTCATGGGCGTTCCAAGCGACGACCCGGTTCCACCGGCCTTCACTGCCTCTAAGAGAGCTTCTCGCACGCGAGCTTGCAAATCGACCAGGGCTCGAAAGAAGTCCCGCCCCGAGGAATCGAACGAATCCACTAGTTCCAAAATCTTCATGTGATCGCCCGTCGCGATCGCCGTTGCCAAGTCTGCTGTCTGCTCTGCCCCCACCAAACCATAGACCTGCAGGACATCTTCCTCCGCGATAGACTCCCCGCAAAACGCAATCATCTGGTCCAGGATGGACTGGGAATCGCGCATCCCGCCATCTGCCATGCGAGCAATCGCCTTCAATGCGTTATCCTCAGCGGATATTCCCTCCTGCTCGCAAATATAGGCCAAGCGATCTTTAATCAGGGCCTCCGGGATTGGCTTCAGGTCGAAGCGCTGGCAGCGGGATACGATTGTCGGCAAGACTTTGTGAGCCTCCGTCGTCGCAAACACAAATTTCACATGCTCCGGTGGCTCTTCCAGAATTTTAAGCAAGGCATTGAACGCCTGCGTCGATAGCATGTGAACCTCATCGATTATGTAAATCTTGTACTTCCCTTGACTGGGCGAGTACTGGGCGTCTTCGCGCAGGTCCCGTACCTGCTCCACGCCGTTGTTCGACGCGCCGTCAATCTCCAACACGTCCATGCAGGAACCGTTCATGATGGATTGGCAGATCTCCGAATCCTCCGGTGGATCCGCTAGGGGGCCGCCTTCGCAATTCAGGCACTTCGCGAACAATCTAGCCGTAGTCGTTTTTCCAGTACCCCTTGGACCAACGAATAGATAGGCATGGGCGATCCGGTTCTGCTCGATCGCATTTCGGAGCGTCCGGACTACATGGTCCTGCCCGACGAGATCATCGAATTTCTGCGGACGCCACTTGCGGGCAATGACCTGATATCCAGTGGATGACATAAAAATGGGGATTAACCGCAAAGCGCGCGAAGAACGCAAAGATTTTCTTCGCCCTAGCGATGTAAATTCTTCGAAAGTGTTTAGTGATGGCGCTTCGATCGCTTCGGGTATGGGTGGGGCTGACTATCCTTAGTCAGCCGGGCCGATGAGCTTTCCCGAATTCGGCTGACTAAGAATAAGTCAGCGCCTACCATTTGAAATTCGGAAAACGGCCTATTAGACACCTTCTCAGAAACCTCAGGTAGCGACCGATCGCCGATCGCCCACAATCGAGAGCTATTTCCTCTGGGCGCTTGGCAATCGCCCGCTACCCCATTCAGCTCCCCCGTTAACCTCCATCAGGAAAAAAAGGTGGCCAGGCACCCTACGGCGCATGTGAAGCGTGACTACCGTTGCTACCTTCCGGTCCTGGCGGAATTCGCCCGCCCATCATCGCATAGGACCTGGCCGTCGAGAAACCTGACGCGCTTTATCCTCGAATCAATATCAAATTTGGAGAAATCGCGGATTTAATTGCTCACTCTCCGGGTGACTCCTCCTCTGCTTCAATGGGATCAAAATAATAGCGTCGTTGGGTTCGCTCCACTTGAATCTGCAGGGAATCGACCGCCACGGGCGGTTTGAGGATGGCTAAAGTCCCAATCTCCGGGTGGGCGCGGAAACCGGACGAGTAGACTATTTTCCAGGAATCGGAGACTCTCACCGCGAACTGGAAGCGCACTTCCTCAATGGCCGCGGGATCAAACTGGATGTCTCCCCCGAAACCGTATTCCAAAGAGTACGTTTCATCCCCCACTCGAGCGAGCAAAGGCGGGCCCGCTAAATTGAGAAAACGCAATTTGCCAGCCTCGAACTTACCGGGACTCTCATCCGCTACATAAATTGTGTAGGGCAAATTGCGTAGCGGGTCTTGCGTTGCCACGAAAACAATAAACGCTCTCGATTCAATTCCCTCGAGATTGGCCACTCCAACCGTCTCTTCCCGATCTCGACCGCGGCTATCGGCTAGCAAGCGAACAAACGCCACTTCCGTTGTGCCTTTCGGCAAATGGTAAATCCCGGTTCTCTCGTAGGGACTGAATTCCAGCAACGCCAATTCGCCTTCCTCATCCTTGAAGTAAATCCCCTCGAAATAGTCGTTGCCGAACGCTCGAGTGGTGAATTGAAACGTCTCCTCCTCGGATTCCTCCTGAGCAAGCAGCCCGCCCGACCCCAATATCACTAGAAAAAAAGTGATCAAACTTCGGATACTGGATTTCATATTTCGTCCCCCGTCAGCCACCGGAAAGCGATGATACGATAGTCTCTACCCAAGCTGCCGGCCGTATTGTCCGTGGCGCTCATTGGATCCGCCAATGAGGCGGGCGACTCGGTTGAATGTTTTTCATGCACTCGCTGGACGATCGCTTCGCAATAGGCCCGGGCCACCACTTCCGCATCGTCAAAGGGATTCACGGCGTCTCCGTACGCCCGAATAACAAAGGTGTCACTACGAACCGTGAGATAAGGGGCGATCGCAGTAAGGATATCTTGCTGGGTAAGGTAGCTGGAAGCGTAAATCAACGGCGTTCCGTCAACCTCGATCGCGCTGTTTAAATTCGCATTAGCGATCGCCGTTTCCAGCACGCCCGAATCGATGAAGTCCTGTAAACTAACAAAGGGTCCCATAGGTGCCGAAACCTCCTGTCGCCGGGCTCTTATTGCTCGAATAATCTCGGTCACCAGAGTCGCAATTTCAGTATCCGTCAGCGATCGCATGCCTTCACGGAAAAATGCCCGCGATTTGTCCAAGTCAGTCGCGGTGTAGGAACCGAGCCAGGTTTCTTCCGCGGTTTGGGAAAACCGGAAAAACTGGTTCTCATCTGTCAAGTCGACTTCGCTTTGACCGGCAACGGGGTTCGCCCCTAGCGGATCGTCGTAGGCCCAGGTCCCCAGTCTTACCCCTTTCAACATCGCCGTCCAAGCTTCGACCGAAGTCGAGTTGACGTTAAAAGCTCCATTCAGATACAAATGTCCAGCTGAGTCGGGATCCTGCAAATCAGATAAAATCGCACCGGTAGCGGGCTCCATCCGACTATTCGGTAGCGGATCTCCCACCATCCAAGTCGTCGATCCGGATTGGGGCACCGTTGAAAGGAAGAATCGGTCGAAGACGTCGTTGATCGATGGGGTCGGATTGATGCTCGCAATTGAAGCCCCC
>CALDFV010000145.1 GCA_937942145.1 uncultured Opitutaceae bacterium | reverse complement strand
TCGGACTTAATCAATGTGTCTGGGAGATCCTTCATCAGGATGATGTCTCCCTGGGCGACAACCGCGCTGTGATAGACAACGTTACCCAATTCTCGCACATTACCCGGCCACGGATATCGAACGAGGGTCGCCATGGCTTCGTCGGACAGGCGAGTCGCTTTCGCCTTTCTCTCTTTGACGAGCTTCTGCAGCATGTAGTCAACGATATCAGGAATATCCTCGATGCGCTCCCTTAGAGAGGGTACCCGAATTCTAAATACATTCAGCCGGTAATACAGGTCTTCCCGAAACTCCTTTTCTTCCACCATCTTCTCTAGGTCCTTGTTGGTAGCCGCGATCACCCGCACATTGACCTTGATGGTTTCGGAACCCCCAACCCTCTGGATTTCGCCATCCTGGAGAACCCTCAGGATCTTAGTTTGGGTTGCCAGAGCCATGTCTCCGATTTCATCCAGGAATATCGTTCCCCGGTCGCAATGCTCAAACTTGCCAATTCGCTGAGCCGTCGCCCCGGTAAAGCTTCCTTTCTCATGCCCAAACAATTCGCTCTCGATCAGATTATCAGGAATCGCCGCGCAATTTACTGCCGTGAAAGGGCCACCTGATCGAAGGCTGTGCTGGTTGATGCAATTCGCGATCAGCTCCTTCCCAGTACCACTTTCGCCAGTAACCAAAACCGTGGCATCGCTAGCCGCTACCTGACCGATGATTTTGAATACCTCCTGCATCGCGGCGGAGTTCCCCACAATGCCTTCTTTGTAATCCTCGCTGTTTACCTTTTTGCTGGGCTTAGAGGCTGACTTCAAATCTCTCGTGGCATTGATCGCCGAGGCCGCTAGACTCAAAACCTTCTCCGGGTCAAACGGCTTCATTACATAGTCGTGGGCTCCAAACTTCATTGCCTCAATCGCCGTTTGCGCAGTTCCAAACGCCGTCATGAGGATGATCTGCAAATTCGAATTGATCGACCTCATGTGCTGCAGGGTTTCCAGACCGGTGATCCCACCCATCCGAATATCCATGAAGATCAAGTCGGGAGCGGGCCCGTTCCTTACTTTTTCGATTCCTGCCTCTCCGCTCGAAGCGGTATCAATCTGATAACCTCGACTTCCCAGGACGCGTCCCAAAGAGTAGCGAATCTCATCGTCGTCATCAACGATCAGTACGGTGAATTGACTGTTCTGCTGCTGTGAATCACTCATATCAAATTATCTGCCGCCGCCCTTTCCGCGATCGGGCTCGGGAATCCAGCGGCACATCATAGTTCCCTTTTGGAACCAATCTTGCGGCCAGCCGATCAAACGATGTGGAAAGGTCAAAAACGCATTCTCAGTACTTCATTGCCTTGAGGAAGCAATCGGAAACGGTCTTTCTACTATCAAATGCTTTCAATTCCGCTCGAAACGCCGACCAAACGCTCTACCAAAAGGTCCATCAGGATTTCCATTGCGCTGCTGTGTTCGGTCTGGACGCTGAGTTTCTCTTGGACTTCGGAAGCGGCGAAACTCGAACCCTACGCAAGAATCTCTGGAATAGGGATTCGGGAGTGTAGCGGAATTGCCAAGAGCCGCCAGACCAACGACATCTACTGGGTTCACAATGATTCATCGAGCGGGTCGCGTATTTTCGCGATCCGGAAAGACGGCTCGCTTGTCGCAGCATTCCCGACTGGACTTACCAATATCGACTGGGAGGACGTCGCCACTGACAACTCAGGCAATCTTTACCTGGGTGACTTTGGAAACTTTCTAAACACGCGGCGCGACCTCGCCATACATTTGCTTAAGGAGCCCCTCAAACCAAAAGTCGGTACTCGGATCAAGGGAACTACCTATCGATTCGAGTATCCGGAGCAAACGGAGTTTCCTCCCAAGCGCCGGATCTATGATTGCGAAGCGATTTTTTGGGCTCAGGAGGAGCTGTTTCTCCTAACCAAGAGCCTCGGTGACACCGCTACAAGGCTCTACTGCTTTGAATCACTTAGAACGGATGAAATTAACCGCCCCAAACTTGTGGGAGAGTTCGACATCGGTCCTCGAGTCACTGGGGCAGACGCCACTCCCGATGGACAAAGGCTCGCGGTCCTCACGACTTCGAGCGTGTGGGTGTTTGAGCGTCCCGAGAACTCTCGCAACTACCTGGAAGGAATCGCAACGACCCTGCGCATCAGCGCGGGACAATGCGAAGCGATTTGCTGGGACGACCAAGAAACCCTCATCATTGCCAACGAGGACCGGGCATTGTTCGAGGTCAAGGTGGCCGACCTCGCCGACTACTAAAAACGGGACGGCTTCGCGCTACCGTTTTCCCATTCGCCAGAAATCAAGGCTGTCACTTAGCCACACTTCTTCCGGCTTCTGTGGATTTCTGTATTCCATGGGCCACAAAGCGGTAATCAGTATCCTAAAATTGGCGACAAAAAACCCTAGGAGTGCAATCCATGTCCAACTCCAAGCCTCAAATCTAAACAAGCTCATACCTAGGCTCGCGGTAACCACTAGGGAAGCGAGAGGACCCCCCGCAACGATCCAGCGTTGAGTTTTAGAAGTCTCCTGAGACCGATCGTAGGTGGTCGAACCATATCGAAACCCCACTATGCCTAGCTCAATCGACATCCGCCCCCAATCTAGCTTAACGGGCTGCTTACTCAGACCGACTTTCAGCTTCACCGACTGACCTGTCAACCTAAGCGCCACCAATGCATGCCCAAACTCATGAACCAAGACCCCCAGGTATATCCCATCCAAGAGCGCAAAAACAAACAGCAAGACTTTGAGGACCAGAAACTCCATCAGATGCCAGTGTCGTCCCCGCCCAGGAATTTGGCAACTCGCGAAACGAAGTCCTCTCGAAACTCGAAATGAGGATTATGCCCACTCTCCTCCATCACTTCGACAACGCAATTGGGAAAGTACCGACTCAATCCCGGATAGTCTGACGGCTCCGAGTATTTCGACTTCCCTCCCATTACAAAAAGCGTTACACCTTCGAACCGATCCTCCGGCCCCAAGGGCGATCCTTCAATCTCTCGCTGATTCGCCTCTAGAGCTTTAATATTGGCCACCCAACAGAAACCGAGACCTTCCTTTCTCCGAGACAAATTGGTGAGCAGGAATTGCCGTTTCCCCCAATCAGGAACGACTTTCTCAAGTAGCTCGTCCGCCTCTTTGCGCGAACCCAGTTTCTCGAGGTCAATCGCATTCATTGCGTCATATTCCGAGTCGTGGGATCCCGGATACCGCTTTGGCACTATGTCTACAAGCACAAGGCGTCGCACTCTTTCTGGATTTTCACAGGCAATCTTCATGGCCAGTTTCCCACCCATGGAATGCCCGAGCAAATGACCGCTTTCGATCCCTCGACCCTCCATCCACTCAATAACGTCATCTCTCATCGCATCGTAGGAATGCGGAAATGCGTGCGGCGACTTTCCGTGATTTCTCAAATCCAAACAATGAACATGAAAATGCTCCCCTAAATCCGAACCGGCGCCCTGCCAATTTCGAGAGGAGCCCAGCAACCCATGCAGCACCAGGAGGGGCGATTTAGTCGAGTCTCCAAACTCACGATGGAATAGATTCATAGCGCAAAAAGCGGACCGAGTCATTGGCGCCAATCCCAATGAGTCAAGAAGACAGACATCAGAAGCCCGCGCCTCTCCGCTTCGTCGTAAAACTATGCTCGAACTATCCGCCTTTTTTCTTGCGACCGGATAGAGCCAGAGATTGCTTACCAAGTTTCCCTCCGCTCGTCAGAATATGGCTAAAGGCAAGATAACTCCCATGATGCAGCAGTACTTCGAGGTTAAGCGTAAACTGCCCTCGAACACGCTGCTCCTGTTTCGTCTCGGTGACTTCTACGAGATGTTTCACGAAGACGCCGAAGTCGGGTCTCAATTACTGGGAATCACTCTGACCAAACGGAGCGACTACTTCATGGCGGGGATTCCCTACCACGCTGCGGAGCAGTATATCGGAAAAGCGCTCCAGGCGGGAAAGAAAGTGGCCATCTGCGATCAGGTGGAAACTCCCCAACCGGGAAAGCTCGTCAAGCGCTCGCTGACACGAATCCTCACGCCTGGCACTACGATCGAAGATAATCAGATAGAATCGAGTCGAAATCACTACCTGGCCGCATTCGAGCTGGAAAAGTCGGGCGCGTCCCTCTGCTGGCTCGACCTGTCCACTGGCGAGTTCCAAATCGCCACCGGTAAATCGGTCGATGACCTCATGCCCGTGCTAACCTCGATCGATCCGGCTGAAATGCTTGTCATGGAAGGCGAGGAAAATCGCTGGAGAGCCATGGCCCATGATGGCTCTACTCACGATGAGCTCACTCACTTCCTAGCAACTCGATCCGTCACCGAGCTTCCCGGATACCACTTCGACATCGACGCCGGAGTCCAATCCGTAATGGACACACTTGGAGTTATCAATCTAGAGGGCTTTGGAATCGACAAGGACCACCCTGCGTTGGGATGCGCCGGTGCAGTGCTTCATTATGTGACCGAGAATCTGCGGGCAAAGCCAGCGAATCTGTCTTCCATTCGCGAATACAGTTGTGCAGCCTCCCTGCTTCTAGATCCCGCCACCCTGCGAAATCTCGAAATATTCAAATCAACCCGGGGAACTCGCGAGGGTAGCCTGCTTCAGTCCATCAATAAAACGACCACTGCATCCGGCGCCCGACAGCTCGAGCAATGGCTCATTTCCCCAGACCGACGGCTGGACGAGTTACGGCGGCGGCAGGACAGTGTAGAGCAGTTCGTAAAATCCCCGCTGGCCGTAAGCGAGATTCAGGATCTCCTAAAGTCGGTTCGCGACATCAAGCGCATTTTGGGTCGCCTGCAGAACCGGCTTCGCAATCCGCGTGAGCTCGGCGGCATTCGAGACACCCTCAACCAGTTACCAGGAATCCTCGATACACTCGCTCCGTTTACGGGAACTCCAATCGACTCAATATCCTCCCAACTCAACACCCTTCCGCACCTGGCTGAGCTTCTCAACAAGGGACTCAAAGAGGAACTGCCCAACAATCTCTCCGATGGGGGGTACATTGCCAAAGGCTATGACGATACCCTCGATGGCATGCTTTCACTGACCACGGACAACAAACTATGGTTGTCAAATCTTGAGGCTGAGGAAAGAGGACGTACTGGGATCAAGAACTTGAAGATCAAGTTCAACAATGCATTCGGCTACTTTATCGAAATCTCCAAGTCAAATCTCAGCCTCGTACCCGATGACTACATACGCAAACAAACAATGGTCAACGGAGAGCGGTACGTAACCGAGAGTTTGAAGCAGAAGGAGAAGGAAATATTCCACGCAGAAGAAAACAGTAAGCGAAGAGAGGAAGAGCTTTTCGCCGGTTTGGTCGCTGCCGTACTCGAGGAATCTGGGCCGCTAACCCAAACAGCCTCCGCGTTGGCCGAACTCGACGTGTTTTGCGGATGGGCTGAGATCGCTCGCCTGTGGAACTACTGCAAGCCCGAGCTCGACGAGTCCGATACGATTGAAATCTTGCAAGGCCGCCACCCCGTCGTGGAGCAAATGCTTAAACAAAATGCATCGGGACTCGCAAGCAGCCAGGCATTCGTTCCCAATGATTCACAACTCAGCGCATCCGAAAGTCAGATACATTTGATAACAGGGCCCAACATGGCGGGGAAAAGCACCTTTATTCGGCAAGTGGCTCTCATTACTCTCCTCGCCCAAGTCGGATGCTGGACTCCCGCTACTTCCGCAAAGATCGGACTGGTCGACAGAATTTTCTCGCGCGTCGGGGCGAGCGACGATCTCGCCCGCGGAAACTCCACCTTCATGGTAGAGATGAACGAGACGGCTAACATTCTCAATAACGCTACGCGACAAAGCCTCATCATACTGGACGAAATTGGCCGCGGCACGAGCACCTATGATGGCCTCAGCATCGCTTGGTCTGTGGTGGAGCATCTGCATCGCGAATTGGATGCAGGACCCAAAACGCTCTTTGCGACCCATTACCAAGAGCTGACCCAACTGGAGACCCATCTGGGTAGACTCGAGAATTTCTCGGTCGCGGTGAAAGAGTGGAATGACGACATCGTGTTCGTTCGGCAGGTCGTAAAAGGAGCTGCTGACAGAAGCTACGGCATCCAAGTAGCCCGACTGGCAGGGCTTCCCCAACCGGTGATCGATCGGGCCAAGGAAATCCTGCAAAAGCTCGAATCCGACGATGCGACAGTAGCCGTGAGTTCGCCTATGCCAAAAGCAAAGCCGCGCAAAAAGATACGCGTCGAGCAAAACGACGATCAGCTGAACCTGTTCAGCTAGCACAGCCCCTCCGACGGTCCGACTGGGAGTGAACATCCTCTGAACCGGCTTCGCTAGGAATCTCTATCCTATTGGTTTATAACACCTTAAATAAAATTGAGTTCCGCTACCTAAGCTTCAATCCGAAGCAGCGTTCATCGAACCCTCATACGTTTAGAGCTTCCCACTCAATAAATAAACGGAGTATATTCTTTTTGTCAGGAGAAGTATGAATCTACATCAAAAACTAAAATCGATTGAAACGAAGCGGGAACGCGAATTACGACATCCCGCTTCTAAATTTGTAGATAAGTGGGAGAGTCCTCTTCAAGGCCAGGTAACCAAGCGTCGCAAACTGAGCTTGCGAACTGAGGAATTAAAAGAGGTGCCGATCGCTAGACGCGGTCCCTTAGAAATTGGTCTGATTGACCGTAGTGGAGGTTCTAACTCAATCGTCCAACACTCGATTTCTCTGCAAATGCATCGTTTCGTAAAAATTCTCGATTCAGGGATTACCAAGATAAAGACCGAGCTACTGGAAAAACAAGACGCCAGCCCTTTTGACGATTGAATGCAAAGGCGACTTAGCCTTCCAACTTGAATATCATTGTTGAGCAGGGAGGGAGCGTAAATTCTGCCGACTGGGGAAGCTCGTCAAACGGATGAGCCTCCGCCGCTAATCCAGAGCCGTTACCCGAATTGCTTCCTCCATAAAAACTGGAGTTTGTATTTAGGATCTCTCTCCAAAAGCCGGGACGCGGCAGCCCAATCCGATA
>CALDFV010000144.1 GCA_937942145.1 uncultured Opitutaceae bacterium | reverse complement strand
CGAGGGTGCTTCCAGATTTCTTTTCCTGTAGAGCTGTCCAGGGACAAAATGCATGGATCGTCGGTACCGTCGCGAATCAGAATGAGCGAGTTGCCGATCAGGATGGGTGACGTACCTGTCCCCATTCCCGTGCGAGGCTTGCTGAGCTGCTTTTCCCACGCGAGCGAACCGTCAAAATTTAGGGCAATGAGGCCGTAGTTGCCAAAATAGAAGTAGACTCGTTTCCCGTCGGTGCAGGGAGTCGATTCAGCGGGACCGGAAAGGCGATGAGTGAACGCTTCGGGACTGTGAGCGGTGACGCTTCGTTCCCATATCAGACTTCCGTCGTGCCGGTCGATGGCGAGCATGATGCGTTTGTCATCGCGATAGGCAGATAGAAAAAGATGGTCCCTCCAGATGATAGGAGATGAGTTTCCTTTCGGGATGGATTTACTCCAGAGCGCATTTTCGTTGGGCCCGAAATCCATTGGAATTTCTTGAGTCCTTGCAACCGAAAGTCCATCGGGGCCGCGGAATAGCGGCCAGCTATCGAAATCAGAGGAAGCGTCCTCAGAATGGAGGGAAGCCGGAAGCCAAAGAAGACCGGCCCCGATTGCTAGCAGAATTCTGGTAGTTCGCTCCATCAACGACTATACTAGTGGGTGGATCGAATCTGCATCCAGAACATTGTGTATTATCCTGTAGACGCGATCGCTGATCGCGTAGGCGAGTAACGATTGCTCCTACAAAAAATCTGAATCGATGCCAGGTGGGGCGAGATTGCGTGCCAACCGTAGCCTGCAAGGCGAACACTGGTCCCGCTACACACAACGACGTAAGGCGGCGTGGTTTTGCTCCGTCGCACAGATTTGATTGACCTCCACGGCTCGCCGGGCCCTACCTGCGATCATAGACAAGCGACTGACCGATTGAATAATGCTCTAGGGATCAGAATTCGCCAAGGTTACGACCGACACGTAGTCAGCTCGACCAAATCCGCAGATCTAAAATGCGACCCTTACCGGGCTGCCGTTTTGATTCCGGGCGGATTCATTTGCGGCAAGGGTGGTGGCGAGCGTTTTCATTCCGTCCTCGTAGGAGGAATGGATTCCTGATGTGCTCCCTTGGGCGACTGCCTCGAGGAAGGCCTTGTTCTGAACATAAAATATGTTTTCGTCGACGGGAATAGGCTCTCGGGTCTCCTCTCCGGAGTGAACCGTTCCTTCAAAATTCCATCCCGACAGGGTGATGCGGTGGTTGCGAGAAGAGAGATTTAGACCGATTCCTCCACCCGGGCTTTCCGGATGTCCGCCCAAAGGGAAGCACCCCGTAGAGAAAGTCGCCAGGGCGCCGGAAGCAAATCTCGCGTTGACAACCATCGCGTCATCGACGGAGAAGTCGGACACTTCCTTCATGTATCCACAAGTCGAATAAGCCGAGACCTCCTCGATGTCGCCCATCGTGTACCGACAAATATCGACCAGGTGGGTGCACTGTTCGACAAACTGCCCGCCGGAATGATCAAAGGTCCGCCACCAAAGCGGTGGTGGCATTTGAGTGGTCCACCAGCCATGGGCTAGGATTCCCTCATTTTCGGGTTGCGAGAAGAGCTCTCGAATCTTCTGAACGGACAGCCGATAGCGATTCATGTACCCGACCGATACAATGGTGCCCGCTTTTTTGAAACTTTCGTTTACCGCATGAGCGGTTTCCAGCGACTGCGAGATGGGTTTCTCGATGAGCACGCCTTTCACGTGTTCCGAGCAGGCCCGTTCGAGATCGCCGTGGAGGTGCGGAGGGAGTAGAATGAAGACCGCATCCAGCGACTCCGAACGGAGCATCGATAGCGGCTCTGAGTAGGTTTTCGCTCCTATTGGGAGGGCGAGCTCTTTCGCTCGCGTTTCATTTCGTCCGGCGATCGCAACTACTTCTGCGTCTTCAATTTGCCTTAGCGCATCGAGATGAAGTCCTGCGACCCAGCCGGTTCCAATGACACCTATTTTCATGAGATTTATGAGAGAGCTGTTTGGGGTATCGAATGAATTGAGACGCTACTTGGTGTTTGGTTTCGCCGGCCCTCTGCCATAGGGGGCGGTATTCTCGTATCGGTATTCTTTGTCGACATCCACGGATAGACGGGAAATCCGTTTGGCCCCATTGCTCTTTTTGATCAACTGGAAAGCGTCATAGAGTAGCCCGTTGGCGGTGAACGCCTTATAGGTCAACTTTGACCCATCAATAGAAACCACTTGAAAAAACTGGCTGTTCTCAGCGCTGCGATCGAGTACAACGCCTTCTGGAGCATAGACGTCCCAACCCGTCTCCATGAATTCATACATTTTGGGGCCGCTCACCGAATTTATGTACATGGTTTGAACGTTCCGGCTATTGCGGTTGGCGCGCATGCTGACGGGAATATGACCGCGGGCATAGGTATGGTCGTGCCCCTGTAGAACAAGATCCACTTTGTGTTTGTCTAGGACCGGTTTCCAAAGATCGCGCATTGCTTGGTTGTCCCTATTGTTGCCCGAGGAAAACATGGGGTGGTGAAAGGTAACGATGGACCATTTCCCTGGGTTTTCTTCCAAACGCTGGTCTAGCCATTCGACTTGCTGTTCCTGCATCGCATTCGAATTCAGAACAATGATACGGGCACCCTGGTAGTCGTGATAGTAAACGGTTTCGGCCAGTTCAGGAGGCAGGACATCGTAGATAGGAAGTTGAAACTGAGGTTGCCACATAAGGGAGAGATAGCGGGTGCCCTCTTCACGATTTGGCAGGGGCCGGTATTCATGATTCCCCGTCACTACGACGCTAGGCACTGAAGAGTGAACCCAACCTCCCGCCTTGAACCACT
Source organism: uncultured Opitutaceae bacterium (assembly GCA_937942145.1). Classification (GTDB taxonomy): domain Bacteria; phylum Verrucomicrobiota; class Verrucomicrobiia; order Opitutales; family Opitutaceae; genus Pelagisphaera. The sequence goes on along the minus strand of CALDFV010000144.1, from coordinate 3,706 downwards.
GTCCCCATTCTTCGTCGAAATGCCCATCGTTTATAAGATCACCGGCATGGAGGAAGAACCCGGCGGTGGGAGCTTTCGAATAGGCGGCCCGAATGACTCGTGACCAATGCGAAAGAACGTCGTTTTGAGCATCCCCAAAGTAGACAAAACTAAACGGGTCCGGTTTGTCGGAGGCAGTGCGAAACTCGACCCATTCGCTCCAATAGTCACCTCCATCTCCTACGCGATAGAGGTATTTCGTACTGGGTTTCAGATTTTCAAATACTACCGAGTGGTAGTTTACTTCGTCTTGATGATTTTCTGGTATGGAACTGAGCTCCAAAGATTCCGTTTTTGCTTTCTGACGACTAGAGTGGAAATCGAATCGTGGCTCTGGGGTGGAGAGTGCGATTTCAGCAAAAGCCTCGCTTATGTCGGAGCTGGTTCGCCAGCTTACCGCGATTGACGTGGCAGGATCACCGGTCCATGTGAGGGCAATTCGATCTGGATCCCGTCCGGCTTCTTCCCAGCGATGCATGTGGGGGTCCGCGTGGAGAGAAAAGACCGTAGTAGTGGCCAGTAGAAACGCGGCAATTCTTAATGAGGGGACGACTGGGAAGCGCTTGAAAAGGGACATTGATTCAACCTGCCAGCGAATCGTCCTGGAATCAACCTTCATAATCGCCACCAAATCGTAGTTCGTGCTGGGGATCTTTATTTCAGGTCTCCTAGGCAGGCACAGATGGCATTCGCTGTGCTGGGCCCGGGGATGCTTTATCTTTACGGAGCGGTGCGACCTTGGCTCTCCGCGAGTTGGAGCTCTTTTTTCAATTGAGCGGCGATGCGAGGGAAGTCGTTCAATCGGTTGGATGACTCGTCAAAGTCAGAACCAAGGTGATACAGTTGTTCGAAGTTTTGAGGATTCGCGATTTCCCGGGAAAGAAAGGCTCGCTTGTTTTCCGGGATTGAGACGGGGGCGGTCCAGGGACGCATGTACTTCCAGCCGTCGCGGACGATGGCCCGCACCCCGAGGGGCGATTGGACGATTACATGGTCTCGAGCCGCGGGAGCGTCCGGGCCGTCTATGACTTGCGGCCAAAAACTGAAACTGTCTTCCCCGTGGTCGCGTCCGTAATCGACATTTAGAAAGTCGGCCATGGTGGCGAACAGATCCTGGAGTGAGATGAGCTTATCGGATACGCGGCCTGCATCTACCTGGCCCGGCCAGCTGACCACGAAGGGGACGCGGAATCCTCCGTCGTAAATGCTCCACTTTCCACCGCGCAGATGTCCACACTGGAGGTGGCCGCGTTCGCGAGCGAGGCCCGCGGGTCCAGTCGGCGGATCGTCGGATTCCGGCGCGGCGGCTACTCCGCCATTGTCGCTTGTAAAGATGACAATGGTCTCACGATGCTCGCGGGCATTCTCAACGGCTGCGAGAACTTCGCCTATTTGAGTATCCAATTCTTGGATGAAGTCACCATAGGGACCGCACTCGCTTGAGCCTTTGTGCTTTTGGGCAGGGGTTATGGGGCCGTGAGGAATGTTATGGGCAAAATAGAGAAAGAAGGGAGGTTTGTCGGCACCGGTATTTGATTCAATGTAGTCGACTGCCTTGTCCGTGATTGCCTGGGCGACTTCATCGTCTTCCCAAACGACTGAGGGATCCCAAGGTCTGACGGTTTCTCGTTGCACCATGAACTGCCCCTGGCTGGCGTTACCGGAATTGGCCGCCACTTTCTCCGTCGTCACTTTGTCGCCCGGCCTGCGACCGTAGAAGTCGTCATTTTCAATAAAAAACCGAGGCTGGTTTCCCACGTTGGCGACCATTCCAAAATAGTAGTCGAATCCAACCTGTAGTGGACCGGGACCGATTTTCTTTCGGGACGTCCAGTCGTATTGCTGATCGAAATTTTTGAATTCACCGAACCCCAAATGCCATTTTCCAATGATGCCGGTAGCGTATCCTTTTTTCTTGAAAAGCGTGGCCAATGTTTCGCGACCTTTTTCGATGGCGAGACCTTGGCCATCCTGAATCACTTTGGTGGACGGATGTTGCTGGCTACGCCAATAGTAACGACCCGTGAGCAATCCGTAGCGAGTGGGCGAGCAGACGGAGCAGGGTGTGTAGGCTTGCGTGAATTTCATTCCGTCTCGAGCCAGTTTATCGATATTTGGCGTAGCGATTAGTTCGGCTCCAAACGCGCCCACATCGGTGTATCCGAGATCATCGGCGAGTATGATCAACACGTTTGGTTGCGATTGGTGAGAGTCGGCTTGAGCGATCAGGCAAATGGTCGTGGATGTAAGGCAGAACAGGGTAAGCAAGCGTTTCATAATTCGGTGTGGGGTTGGGGACTGAGGTTTGAGTTGAAACATAGGTGACAGGGAGGGCAAGAAAAGGATTTCTTTTGGCTTCCCGGTGACTTTTTTGTTCTATCAGTGGCTCTTACCCTGTAGACAGGATCTCGGCATAATGGAACAACCTAACCGCAGGCAATTTTTGAGATCCTCAGCAGGCTTGGCAGCCCTCGGGTCCCTGCCGTTTCTGCCTCTTGCCGCTAAGCCTGGTCCGCTCGCAGGGAAGATCAGGATCGCGGTAAAATATCACATGATTGACGAGCCCGGCTTGAATGTTGTGGAGAAGTTTCGGTTGTTGAAAGAAATCGGTTTCGATGGGGTGGAGGTAAAAACCGACCATGCAGCGGATACGTCCGAATTCGTAACAGCGATTGAGGAGACTGGGCTTCCAGTGCATGGGGTGATCCATTCGTCGAAACCGGATATCGCAAGCGCCGTGAACTTTGCCAATCAGCTTGGGGGTGACTCAGTTCTTGTTCTGGCCAGTGAAGATCCAAAAATATCTTACGATGAAAATTTTCGACTTTGGCAAGGACGGGTAAGAGAGGCGGTACCGATCGCTGAAAAATCGGGCATCTATTTGTGTATCGAGAATGTTCGGGCGACTTTTCTAAAAACGGGAGAAGAAATGGCCCGGTTCATCGATTCGTTTGATTCCCCCTTCGTGCGCTCCTATTTTGATCTTGGCAATACGATCACCTGGACGGAGCAATCGGCCGAATACTGGGGCAAGACGTTGGGGAGCCGGATTTACAAACTCGATATTAAAGATCGGGGGCATCGGGAATTCGGCGACGCCAGACTGAAACGAGAAGGCATCACCACGGGAACCGATGGGGGTGAGGTGAATTGGGCGAGTGTGCGCAAAGAGCTGGATCGCGTGTCCTTCTCGGGCTGGGCGACTGCGGAGGTTGGCGGCGGGGACCGCAAGCGACTCGCGGGAATTGCGGGCTGGATGCGCGATGTTCTGGATCTCGTTTGAAGATGGCTTGGATGTTAAAAATTAGAGTATCCATTATTACAAGATATATGTTATAGATGGCCACTCTTGGAACTCGACTTTTGTAGCGTGTGATCTCCGATCGTCCATATCAATAGTAGAACAGGCATCTCGCCGATCCTGAGCTAGGTCGAAGGGCTGCCTGTTAAAACAACACGGCTACAGGCTAGAAACCTGTGCTGGTTTTTTTTGAACAGTGATTTCTTCGAAATCATATTCCGCTTTGCGGAACGAGGATGATCGTTTCGATCACGAGGACTTCAAAGTAGCTCACCCGCTTCAGCGGTCTGAGACTGAAATGGCGTTGCGCATGTGGTAGCGGCCGATCTCCGAGCGGCCACACATCTGAAAAATCGCCGCTCGGAG
>CALDFV010000143.1 GCA_937942145.1 uncultured Opitutaceae bacterium | reverse complement strand
CGAAGCGAGTCTGAAACTGGCGGGATCTTCCTTTATGGACACGTTTAATTTGGACCGCGAGAAGGGAGAGCTGCGTGCTTCCTATGGCGGGGAATTCGGGCAGCGATGCTTACTCGCGAGACGTCTGGTTCAATCGGGTGTGCGATTTGTAGAGGTATCCCACAATCTGAATTTCATCAATGGAACTGGGTGGGACACTCACAAACAAGGGCAATTAAACCAGCACGGCCTCATCAGGGAATTGGACAATGCTTTCGCGTCCCTGACCCTAGATCTGGAAGCCCATAATTTGCTGGACCGAACTCTCATTGTTATCGGTACGGAATTTGGACGTCCTCCGGAATTCGACAACGAGGGTGGTCGAGGCCACCAGGCGCAAACCTTCAGTATCGTGCTGGCTGGGGGAGGATTGAACCACAAGGGAGTCATTGGCGAGACAGACGAGCTCGGTAAGGAGATTGTCCATACGCCGGTCTCAGTCCCGGATTTGTTTGCTACGATTTTCACTTCTATGAAGATCGATCCGAAGAAAGAGCTGTACGATGGCGATCGACCTGTCCCCGTTACCGACGGGGGCAAGCCGGTAGCCCAGCTGTTTAGCTAAGCCGACAGAACTTCCGTATCGCCGGTTTAATTACTGTAGATGTGATCATTGATCGCGTATTGAAGGTCTAGAGTCCTTTTCACCACGATCAAGACTCGCGGCTACAGGTTGTTAAGTGAATCGAGGGGATTTGTATAGATGAGAGCGAAGGGGAGTCCCCAGAATCGTGCGCCCTGAATTAATGTCGAAATGTGTAAGATACCTTCACAAGTTCGATTGCGTGGAATTTTGAGATTGAGTATGGCCCCGCCTAGCCCAGCTAGTTTTCTGCTTTGATGCGTCCGAATAGGGCACTAGGGCTATCCGAGTGTGTGTAGTTGAGCATTTGTGGGCCATCTGAGTTTGGAGAGATTGAGTTAACGGTGTTCCAGCTACCTGGGGACAGATCATTGCTTACTTCGAGTGTGTACGTAAGCCCAGCAACTCCCGCGAATGTAATTTCTAAAAAGCCGTTATCTGCTTTGGTGGGCGAGGAACTGAAGAATGAACGAGTATCGGTTGGATCGGTGCCGACTATGTACTCTTCGAAATCTGTATTTGAATCCCCATCATAGTTGCCCGTTCCTCCTTCGGACGTGGTTAGGTTTTTAAAAAACTTGAGTTCCCATTGATCTGGGAGTTGGTCGTTGTCGGAGTCGTTGGAGACGCTGAGGCTTTTGAAAATCGTATCGCAGAAATTGGTATCATTTTGGGAAGATACGGCTAACCCAACGTGGACGTCTGCGCTCAATGTGATAGTCTGCTCGGACAGGGTAGTCCAATTCTCGGCGTCATTGGAATAGGATCCGGTGATCACGTCTCCTAGGCGTTCGAGCTTTAGCCAGTAGGGTCCAGAAAGAATGCTCTTGATGGTAGCATCGGTACTCCCGTTCATGGAGGAGCGGTGCTCGAATCTGGCCTGGCCGGCTTCAGTTAGGAACATCGATGCGTGTTTGGAACCCGTATCCAAGGTTTCCCGAATCATGAGGCCTGCTTTCGAGTCGCCTCGTTGCAGAATGGCGTCGACGTGGACGATGATAGATCCGTCTCCGGCGAGAGGCGCGTACATGTAGTGAAACTCATCGGCGACGCCTCCGATGCCCGAACCCGAACCGCAAACTGTGAATGTTCCATCTGCATGGACGGTTGTGCCGGGGAGGCCTACGCTACCGACGTCCTGACTCTCCCAAATCGATGGCATTTTATTGGGCGTGTATGCGAGAGTGGACGCTTGGTCTCGGTAGATCTCCCCAGTGGAAGTGAGCTGGCCGTTCTCGAAAAAGTCTCCGGTTCCGGTGAGGGGTTGAAAATAGGCATAGCGTTCGACGTAGCCGATGGACTCCAGGTAGGGAAGGGCCAGCTGCAGAAATTCATTTTGAATATCCGTAGCCCGATTGACGTTAGCGTTGAACTCGGTAATCCAAAGCGGTCTCCGATGCCTATGGTAGGTATTACTCAAGTAGCGCTTGAATCGACGAAAGATTTGGCTGGCGGGAACCACCGGATTGGCTTGCGGCTGACTTTCCCAGTCATACCAATGAAGCGCAACAAAATCGATGCGTATATCGGCTGCCTCGGCCTGAGTCATGAACTGGTTGAGCCAACCGTTCGTGTTCTGGGCCCCTTCCTCTCGCGTTGCTGGAGATCCGAGGCGGAGCCCGACTCTCTGTAGGTTCTTGTAGAAGTCGACGGCGGTAGGAACATTGCAGAGCTTGGGATCGCCGTACTGTCCGCTTTGATCGAAGCAGTTGTCTGATTCGTTGAAACCTAGGAGGTGTGTGACCTGATCCATGGCGAGGTAGTCAGGCAGGGCCTCGTCTCTGGCCCCTCCGGCACCCCAACTCATGGGAACGTATTCGCGCTCCCCCGAGGCCTGGCCTTCGCTAACATCGCGGCTCCATCGGTAGTACCAAGAAGCTTCGACACTAGGTTCATCGCTCAGATCGCCACCAGTACCTTTCTTATTGCTGGATCTCCAAGGCACGACTCGGATGAATGAAACGGCGTTGTCCAGCTCCTCAGGAAGAGCGCTTACGATCAGATCTTCTTGATCGGCGATGTAGGTTTTCCCGGGGCCCAAGCCGCTGCCTAAGTCGGAGACGATCGCCATGTTACCGGCTTCCAGACGGAAGGAAGAAATTCTGTCGTTTAAACCGTTGGGGATTTCGGAATCGCTGTAGATGGAATACCGCAGGGGAATGGGGGTTCCCGTTCCCCCTAGATCAGTTTGATCGTAGATGGTCAACGGAGAGGCGATGACGCAAAGCGGGATCAGAAAAGAGAGTAGGGGTGAGAGCCTAAGCATAAAAAATTAGACTCTGCTCGTTGCTTGTACGCTTCAGCGAGAAAAATCTGTGTGACCTGGGGCTTCAAGTGGTTCACGCCTTGTTCTTTTTTCCAGACGGATATTCGAAGGCTTAGATTCAGTTAGTGGGTAGGCGGAGGTCTAGATTGGCCTTCCGGATTTCTCTTCTCTTTCTTTTTCACAATCGTCTTCGGAACGAAGATATCGTTTTGACCTTTTTAAATATCATATGGGAGAAATGTATCATAATTATTGAGCACGGCGAAAAATTGCACATCATTCATCGACAATACTACCAATCAATTCGTAAAACGAAATTTGCGGCGAACGCGGATTGTCTCGCTCGACAGCTATTTGATCATAACAAATGTCCTTCCTGAGGAGGTAGAGATCAACAAGATCACTTATCATTACCAATCCGCCGGACATATTCATATGACTGATGGCGGTGACTGGTAATTGTATCTCAAATACCTTAAGTCCAGTTCAAAAGATCAAAACCATAACCCTGTTCTTGTAGTGCAAAATCTTGATTGGGATAGTGATCGTTGTTAACTAGATTCCGTTTGATTCGATCTCACCTAAAAAGATCGATATTGTTTCCCGTCAACTTAAGTTTCCTACTTGGGTATATTTTCAGAGAGCAGAATTCTTTCTCCAGGAATCGATCCCATTGTCGCCGACTTCGTTCGACGAGAAATTGGATCGAATCTTGACGCAAAATACATCAGGACTCTGCCGCAGAGTTGCCGGCTGCTGTATTATGAGTCTTTGTCGCCTAATCTAACCGACCCGGGGCGAAAGAAAAAGAAGATTATCAGCATGCCAATGCCTGATAGGGCGGCCGCGATATAGAGCACTTCAGTAGTCCCCGCGACCTCACGTATCTGTCCTGCGAGAAGAGGACCAATGAGACGCGTGGGGACGACGACTATGATCGTGAAAACGCCTTGGATCGAATTGCGGAAGCCGTCACCTGCGATGAGGTCTAGGTAGATAACGGGTACGATGAACATGGCGAGGATTTCCATGCCGTGGGCAAGCTGGATCACGAGCGAGGTGGTGACTGTTGGGAATTGAGCGAGAAGGACAAGACGAACGGCCATTGCGGACAGCCCGACGACCATGATACCTCGGATTCGCAGCCATTTCCGTATAGGCCCGAGCCCGAATATGTAGCCGATCTCGATCAGAACTCCAAACGACAACACCATGGCGACCCACTCGTCTGCGATGCCAACCTCGTCACGGAGAAAAACAGACATAACAGGATAGTAGGCGCTCGCGGAGGTGTGGACAAAGAAGAGACCAATGCATAGCGGTAAGGTTGCTTTGGAAAACAGCGTCCTCGCAGCTTGTAAGGTGGGCGCTTTCATTCGAGTTTCGGGTTTCAGGGCGCTCGGTTGCAGAAAGAATGTACCCGCGAAACACATACCGCTCCAAGCAACAGCTACCCAAAGAGCATTGGCAATTTCGCCAGTGTTGGCGATAACGAAGTAGAGAAATATACTGGGGACAAGGTATCCGACCGTGCCCCAAACGCGGACAAACTGATAGGATCCTTCTTGTCCTGCGGTCTCGATTCCATTTTCACGTTCGTTATTGAAATAGTAGCCGTCTAGCAGGGGCCAGGTGGGAACGTACAGGATACTGTAGACGGCCCATGCGATTGTCACCGTCCAGACATTGTTTGAATAGACAACCGCGATGAGGGCGATTGCGGTTGTAACGAAAATCCAACGAAGAATCTTGCGGGTATCGACGCTTCGGTCGGCAAGCCAGGAAGTGACAGCGGGCGAGAAGAGCAAACCAAGCGATGAAAAGGCGAGCGTGATCCCAAATTGCTGTGGGCTGAAGCCCTTGGCATCGCGAAGGACAAGGGCGGCGATCGGGCTCAGACTACCGAGAACGCCGTAGGTCAGAAAGAACTGGACCTTGATCGGAAGAGAGGAGGGCATGGGATACGGGATTCAGTGACCCCGATTGTATTGTTCCCCGCTCTGGGAGGAACGTCTTCGCTGAGTGATTGTATCCTTGGCGGTTTCGCTAAGTAACGGTTTCTGAATCATCGATGGGCAACGTACCTGCTGACTCTGGATTTGCAATCGTACAAAGCTGAAAGAAGTAGGGAGCAGCGAAATCCAAAAAAGGAACTAGCGATTTGATTCGGCGTTTTGGCAGGCGATCTGGAGGTTCTTTTATGGCGCCCTGCTGAGCCGAATGCGAGCGCTTCCGATTCGCAGCAACTTGTGGCTCCCTTTTAGCTTGGATTGGTGATTGATCGAATGGGTCCGGCTGTATTTGTAGAAAGGGTCAAATATTGATGCCCTTTTCATTGGAAAAACTAATGCTGCCCTTCCTTTGGCGACAAAGGCCGTTTACAACAGCTAAAGTTATACAGAAGTCCTCCCTTTACGTGTCGGTAGGCCATACGGCTCACTCGCAAGTGAATAGCGGTATCCAGAGAGTGACGCGTTCGATCGCCAAAGAGGTATTGCGGAGGTATGAGGACTCCGATTTGCTTGAGTGGTTTCTCGAACAGGATAGATTTATTCTGCTCGACGAAGTGGCTCGGGAGAAACTTTCGCGATTCAGTGGTCCGCCTCACGAGGGAGTTGACGCGCAGCTTGAGAAGGAACGAGAAACGTTGTTTGCCCTTATTTCTGAGGCGAACGAATCCAGTTTGGGACGATTGTACCGGTCAGTTTCATCAGGAGAGGGCTTGGCAAATTACCGGGGAGGGGAAAGTTTCCAGGATCGGCTCAAGGTGGATCTTATTTTGAAATTCCTGAGGAAGTGTTGGGTGCATTCGCAAGAACTAGAAAGAGAGGAAGAAACGAGTCGAGCCGAATGTGCCCGAGAGCTGTGGAAGCAAATGAAGGAAATTCGGACAGATATTGGAAGTGTGCTCAAGGAACTGGGAAAAGAGGAAGGTGATTATCTTGATGAGGCGAATTCTTCCAAACTGAAATATGAATACAGAATCCGTGCTGAGGAAGTAGTGCTGAAACCTCTCCTTGAGGACCCTTTTGTAAGATGGGCGTTGACTTCCTCTCAGACGGAAGCTTTGACGGGATATTTTGAAAGATTGGTGGGGCAATTGGATCGGAGTGAGTTTAGAGCACTGAAATGGGTTTCCTTTTTGCCTGTCCCGCAAGCGGCAAGAAGAGCGCTACGCAGATGTATTCGTAAATTTGATAATTCGAGAAAGCAATCATCGGATAGACGTTTGATTCGTAGCTTCATCGCGAAGGTGGTGAGGGTACGCCTGACACTTGACCGATTTCGATCGAAGCATCAAAGACGTCTCGATCTGAAGAG
>CALDFV010000142.1 GCA_937942145.1 uncultured Opitutaceae bacterium | reverse complement strand
ACCCCCCAACTCATCCGTGGGTCCGTCCACCCCGTAATGGTTCGCTCGATTGTCCCTCCAATCCCCAGCGAAATGCAAATGATCCGGGCAACTTTGGATACGGTCGTAAACGTGGGGATAAAAGCCCTGACCAAACATTCTCGGATAGTAGGCCCCGGGGATCACATGCCACAGATGTCCATTCACGTTTCCGGTCATGAACATCTCGCCCATTTCATTCCAATCGAGGCCCCAGGGATTCGTCGTTCCGCGGGCCACCACTTCGAATTCATGGCTCACCGGGTGCACGCGAAAGATCCCACAGTCCATTTCAATCCTTTCCTCCTTTGCGGTGCCAGGGATTCCCACAAACGAAGGCGCCAATATTCCGTGGCGACCATAAAGCCATCCGTCCGGACCCCACTTGAGGCCGTTAACGAAGTTGTGGCTCCCCGAGGTCGTGAAGCCGTCTAGAACCGCTTCCGCCGGACCATCCGGAACGTCATCCCCATCCCGATCCGGGATGAACTCCAGATTGGGCGAGTTGCAAATCCACACGCCTCCAAACCCAATCGCAAATCCGGAGAGATGCGTCGCCTTATCATAAAAAACCCTTCTCGAATCAAATCGGCCATCGTGGTCGGTATCTTCGAAAATGACGATGCGGTCCTCGCCCTTCATCTCCCACTCTTTATAGGAATAGGACTCTGCCACCCACAGCCTTCCGCGTTCGTCGAAGTTCATGGCTATCGGCTGCCGCACGTCGGGCTCCCCTGCGAACAAGGTGACCGAAAATCCCGGTGGCAGGGTCATCAATGCCGTGGCTTCTTCCGCCGTGGGCGGGTTTTCTCCTTCGGCCTGTGTATTGAGCGGCTGGTAGTCATCTGCCAAAATCGAGGCGGCAATGAATACACAAGAAATGACGGTGAAAACGATTTGTGATCCTGCCCTGCGAAATGGGCCAATAGAGCAACTCATATCATTCAACATTTAGAAGCGTATCCGTTCCATAGGCAAGCGACACTTAGCGTGGTGGTTCGAGAGGTGCCCCGAGGTATTTTAAGGTAGCGGGAGATCGCCCGCTGTCAAAATCAGCTATAAAGCCGCCGACAGGACGCTATTTTTCCACGGTCATGACACCCCGCATGATGACCCAGTGTCCGGGGAATGTGCAAATATAGGGGTACTCCCCAGGTTCCTTCGGCGCGATGAATCGCAGGGTTTCGCTCGTATCCGGATCTAGGAGTTTTGTCGCGAAAAGCACTTTGGGCGAATCGGGGATGAAATGCTTGGAAGCGCCATTGGGATCCGTCGCCATTTGGTTTCCCGCCATGCCTACTTCTGCGGCAGCACCGGGTTCGACGATAACTAAATTGTGTGGTGTCGCCGTAGGGTTCTCTAGGGTCAACTTAACGGGCTTGCCAGCTTTCACCGTAAACGCTGTCACCGTAAACATCATACGCTCAGGCAGGCAGGAGATATCAACGATGGTGATCCCCTTTTGTGAGTCGAAGGCTGATTCCGTTGAATTTCGAGTCGTCGAGCCCTCCAGCAGCTTCGAATCCCTTTCAAAAGAACCTAGAAACTCTCCCACCGCTGGGTATTCTTGTTCTGCCCCTTTCCAATGGCGTGACAAATTCTCCGAGCCAAGCGAGGTCGCTACCGCATACTTCAAATGGGTACCCGCGGGCTGCTTTGCCACGTCCATGGCTACTTGCAGCGCTTCCGGAGTGCCAATATAGCTGGCCGCAATAACCGCTTCCAGTCGCACCAGTTCACTCTCATCCTGGGCACGTTCTCGCAAATGCTGAGTTTGCCTATCCACTTGCGAAGATCCGTATCGCAACTGACGAGTCGCTGCAGCCCGGGCCAAGTGATTCCCGCTACCCAGCAGTTCGGAAAGTATATCCACATTAGTCTCGTCAATGCCTCGGTAAAGCCAGACGGCTTCCAGCAGGTGATGCTCTCGTCGAGGGTCGCTCCGATCCAATTGAGCGGTCCACCGATCCAGTTCCCTTTTCACTGTTCCATGATCCCGGTCGCGCAACTCGCGCTTTGCCCAATACCGGTAGCGGTACTCGGGACGCTTCAAAAGGTCCAATAGCGCAGCAATGCTGGCCCCGTGAATTTTCGGAGGATCCTGCAAGGTCGCTCCTTTGGGTACGATTCTCCAAATCCGCCCTGATTTGCGGTCTCTCCGCTCATCGCGCAACGAATACTGGGCATGTCCCTTGATCGGATTGTACCAGTCGCACACATACAGAGCTCCTCGCGGACCAAAGCGAATATCCACTGGGATAAAGCTGAGGTTGCGCGAAAAAATGAGATCCCCTTGGTATTCTTCCACAAATGAATCCTCTTTCTCGATCCATCGGTGGATTTCAATTCGATTGTTCGGCTTGTATCGGGCCTTAACATACCCACCCTGCAACTCCTTCGGCCAAAAACTGAAATCGATGAACTCCTGACCACAAGTTCCTGAATATGCCGGGATGCCAGAGGCTTTTGGATGCTGCTCCGGATACGGCGGATTGGTGGCGTGAAAGGCAGAAGCGAAAATGGGATGGCTCGCCACATGGTTCCCCCAGTCATCGAACGTAACTCCCCATGGGTTGGTATTTGGATACGCTCCGAATGCGGTGAGACGATGCGTCGAAGGCCGGTAGCGAAACCAGGAACTGTTTTTGGCCCTTATCGGACCGTACACGGTTTCCACTTGAGAATTGTGGAAGATCGACTCACGAAACAGCAGATCCCCATCGGGTGTCCATACAAAATCGTGAAGTGCGTGATGCGAGTCCTCGGTGCCAAATCCAGTAAAGATGCGCCTTCGGAAATCCGCTTTCCCGTCGCCGTCGGTGTCCTTCAAAAATACAAGATCAGGCTCCTCTGATATGTAGACACCTCCATTTCCCAAGACAAAGCTAAGCGGTATGTGCAAGTCGTCTGCAAACACAGTGCTCTTGTCCGCTTTCCCATCGCCATCCAAGTCTTCGAGAATGACCAGCTTGTCGTTGGGCTTTTGGCCGGGATAAACGTGAGGATAAGTCGTGGAACAACTAACCCAAAGGCGGCCCTTAGCATCCCAGCGCATTTGAATCGGGCACGCGATATCGGGAAACTCCTCCTCCGACGCAAACAGGTTAACGTCAAACCGTGGGTCAACGTCGAAGGCAGCGAGCTCATCCTTGGGACTGAGATACTCGTTTGCTCCCCGCGACTGATGCGTCTCCGGCATCTCCGGGACATTGGAATCGTCAATCGATTCGGGCACTTGCTTGCCCGCGGCCAAATCCCAGATCCGTTGGTCGCGATTATCGACCATTATGTCAAAGTTACGCATGGCTGGCAGGAAATCGAGATACCCATAGGTCTTATTGCGACCCCCGGTGTAGTAGAAGGTATTCAAAGGCCGGTAGCGGTAGAAGAACTGCTCGTTCTTTTCCACCACGACTTCTCGTATCCGCTCGTTCACTTCAGGCGCCAACTCTTCGCCAAAGGTTTTCTCGTAGGCGACCTTTCCGAAGACCCGGTAGCCCTCGTCGACGAGATGGGCCCCATTGAAGGTTAGGTCCGAACGAGGATCAGCCATAGCAATGCGGGTATTTTCGAACACATCGATGAATCCCACACTTTCTTCCATCGCGACTTCCGCCATCGCCAGGGTATAGGCGGCGATTCGATCGTTGTTCAGGTCCGCCGCTGCGACACCCTCGACATTCTCATTTGCGATGGGAGAAACCAATACCAGTTGAGGAGCGGATCGACCGTTAAAGGCGTGAGCCGTCGTATGCCGAATGAACGCTCTGAGCCGGGACTTGAAACTAGGGATCGCCTCGATACCGGCGAAGGACTCGTTATACCCGAAGGCCGCGAAAATCACGTCGGCCTTTTGCGCCGTCAGATGCTGGTCGAGATCGCCAAAGTTGTCGGGTCTTGGCTGTAGATCCACCTCATCCGCAGCCCAGGCCAGGGTTCTGATTCTAAGTTTCTTGTCGGCGTGGGTTTGATGAATCAGCGACTCAAAATATCCGAACAGGCGATCGCGATCAAACAGCGTGTTTCCGATCAGAGCGATCCGGCTGTTCTCCTCTAATCGGAGCGGGAGTGACGTCGATACGCGGTCAGTCGCCTGTGGACGAGGCGCGGTTTCGCCATAGATCGCGTAGGACTGCAAACTGGCGTCTTGCTCTGGCGGAGGCTTGCCCGTTTTTTCGTTTTTGGCATCTTTGACAGATCGCCTCTTCGCCGTGTCGAAGCTGTTGGGAGCGGGCCGGGCTTGGGCCACGATCATGTTGTGCATGGCGTGAGCATGCACGTGCTCTGCCACAATGGTTTGATCATTAACATCTGCTTCAAGCAGTGAAACAACAGGTAACGACAACAGTGCCACTGCTATCCGTTTTGTTATTCTTTTCATAGCTCTATCGTTAGAAAAAATGGCACACCACTGCAAGCGTCGACTCAAGGTAGGACACGACGGCCCAGCGCGCCGATATGCTTAAGCCTTCCTGTGCGGCACGCCCGGAGGTCTTTGCCCTGCCTTAGGAGGTGCCTAACGAACTCCGCAACGTTGCCATTAGCCAATGGTAGGAGCGGTTTTACACCGCGATCACACATAGGTGAAATCGTCTCATTCAATGACTATCGCGGTGTAAAACCGCTCCTACATGAAAAACGATCCGTAGGGCTCGCGCTTGCGTTATGCCGCGAACCCCAGTCCTCAATACGTCTTTTGCCTTTAGTGGTTAGGCACAACAGGCACGCTCAGGCAAAACCCCAAATGAAAAACGCGCAGACAGCGATTCCTAAACCGAGTGACACTAAAATGGGTTTCCACTTATCTCTTTGTCGAAACCCCATGTAGAGAGAACTCGCGACGAGCAGAATCACCCCCACTGCCAGCGCATCAATGCTAAAGCTCCATATACGAGTCGGTAGCCAATCTCTCACCGACTCTCGCTCTCCCCAAATAGGACGGACTCCAGAGAATGTGTGCAGATTCCCTAGGGTCTGCCCGACATTGCCCTCTACCAGAGTGACCTTGGCCAAATTAGTCTCCAAGTCCACGACCACAAAGGTACGCTCATCCGGCCGCATGGCCAGAAAGGCAAACTGTCCTGGCTTTTGGTCTCCTCGAAATATGGCTTCGCCCACCAAGTCCAGTTGCCCCATCAAATAATGCGCTTGCTCTAGCGAATCGTCTGATTCCAACATCTCAACCGTCTTTTCCACCGTGGTTCGCTGAGGCTGACCACCAAACCACTTCGGGTGATTTAAGAACAAGCCGGAAATCGAAAAGATCCAAAGGAACAGGAGTAGATAAAGACCCAAATAGATGTGAATCTTTTTGTTCCACTTTTCAAATACGCTGGAATTCGAACTCATAGGGCTAGCAATGAGTAAAGAATTGCGACGAAGCAGAATGCTCCCGTGCCAAGGGCGATCAGCCCTGCCCTACGTTCCGACTTCAAAACCGTCCACAGGTAAATGCCGGTAAGGGTCAGCAATAGCGTTATGTATACCGTTGAGTCTGCAACCCATCCCCACATCTTCGAAAAGATCCAGCTGGGTGATTTATGAGGTCCCGGGTTCAGATGCAGATACCGTAATGTATCCATTAATCCGAACGCTCGATCGGAAATCACTGCCTCCTGCTTTCCCACATCCACGTTGATGATCTTCGCATTGCCCGGTCTCGCCACGCGGATCATCGTTCGCCCATT
>CALDFV010000141.1 GCA_937942145.1 uncultured Opitutaceae bacterium | reverse complement strand
CCGCTACCTTACTTTCCCATCCGATTCTCCAAAACGAGAATAGGCGGACCCCCACTCACCAGTTCTTCAAATTTGTCCATATATTTCTCCCGCATGCCAACGGGGACATAAGCCGCACCTAGGACAATATCTTGGTCCCCGTCCCCATCAGCGTCCCCGGAATCGATCGACAGCCAACGGCCCTTTTGAGCAGCGGGATGGGTAAACGGAATGAACTCTAGCGAATCGACCTGCTCAAGATAGACAAAGTTCTCCGGGCGTTCCAAATCAAAATCGGGGTGGTAGGAAATCGCCGCGATATCCAGATCTCCATCGTGGTCAAAGTCGGCCACCTCCGCACCGTATACCCCATACATCGGATAGAAATACGATTCTTCAAATTGAAGATTCCCCTTATTCAGATAAAGGCGAATACCATGGTCGCGTTTCAACGTGTTATAGGTATCTGAATCGCCATTGTCACCATTGAGGGTAAGCAGGTCCATCTGCCCGTCTCCATTGAAGTCTTTCAGTTCAAATCCAATGTATCCGAAAGACGGATGTTTCTCCCAAAGTACATTCTGAGTGAATGTTCCGTTTTTATCGTTGAGAAACACACTCACGTTTTCTCGAGCCGCGCTCATCATGACAACGATGTCCAAATACCCATCTTCATTAAAGTCGTGGGCATCGCCCTTAACGATTCCGGGCTGATCACTAAGAATCAGCGGATCCGCTGCAAAAGCGCCGCTTTCCGAGTCCCGACGGTAAATCGAGAAATTACCGGTGTAGTCACCAAAGTTGCTTACGAGCAGTTCAACCAGACCATCATTGTCCAGGTCCGCGAAAGCAAAGTCCGCGGGACGATGTAGATCCTTGACCAAAATATTGAGCCCCATAAATACGCCGCCTAAAACCCGTGTCTGCTGAAACTCTCCCAACTTGGCTCCGATGTTTGAGGCAAATAAGTCGCCGATAGATAGAAGATAGAGGTTTTCGCCAACAGCCTGAGCTTCAACCAAAGATACTCCCGGCGAAGGATGGCTGTCATGGAAATTCAGATTACGATCCAGAACGGTCAATTGCTCGGATCGACCATCGTGGATGTATAGCAGTCCATTTTCTTCATCGATGTGCACCATGGATGTAATGGCAGAGTCCATACGGTATTGGGTAGGTTTAACACGAAACTTCTCAGTGTCCTCAATAATCACAGGCTTCGTGATCTGGGGAATCGCCTTCTCCGGAGCCTCAGCAATATAATACGCTCTCAGTTTGGCCCAATCCTCGTTCGACATCAACGGAGCATCTGGCAAAAGGTTCGCATCCCGGACGAATTCCTCACGCAAATGAATGCTTCCCAGCGCGGATTCCGGCGAACCTTCCATGTATTCGTAGTCTACAATTCCCAAAAAGAAGCCCATGTAAGTCAAAGCGTATTCCCAGCTTTTCTTGGGAAGTAGGTCCGGGGCAGGAACTTGATGGCAAGCAATACAATGCTGGGTCGCGAGCAATCGCCCGGCTTCGACGCTATTCGCAACGGATGGACCCCCGTCTTCAGATTGAGAGCAGGCAACCAACAAAACGGACAACAAAAGCCATCCCAAAAACTGAACTCGATGAATAAAACTCACCATTGAGATGACGTTCTAGCAATCAGCGCTTAACGAGCGACCAAAAAAGCTCTAAGAGATTGTCCGAGACGGTTCCAGAAGAGGACGTACTGTATCCCGCTTCCAGTACTCAAGGACCCGCTACTTTTTAGAAGAGGTCAAATTTCCAAGGTAGCTCGCAAAGACCAGCTGTTGGCGAGCGTCGGCCTGTGCCGCGCTCCAGGCAGGCGAAGCGAGAGCTTCGATATCCGCCAAGCCAAACGCCTCAAGCGGACTGAGAGGTCCCTTCGCCGCCCGCGCGATCGTGTCGTCGAACCACTTTCGCTGCTTCTCCAAGCGAGTCGCATCATCTGGGAGCAGATGGTACTGCGCCTGCCAATCGATAATCTCTCCGAGTATATCAGTACCCAGCCGTCCTCCCCAAATCCAGTACGCTCCGCTCATGGCCCATTCCTTCAACTCTTTCCATTGCGAGGCTGAGAGTGATTTCAAGGGATCGATCGATCGCGCCCGCTTTCCAATGCTCTCCGCATCCTCCTTAGTTTCCAGTCCGGGTCTCAACCACGACAACGAAAGCGTCGCCACCAAGGCATTGTAACGGTCGCTTCCCCGAGTCACCTCAAGGGCCAATGTTGGCTGGTCCAACGGAATCTTATCGGGTGTTCCCATTTTATCCATCAGCGCCAGTATCCGCGCCTGCATATCCAGCACGTTGGTCGCAAAAGCCCTTGAAAGGACGTCCTCCTTATACCCCGAACCAATGGGCCAATGCGACTCGACCGTCGTCACCCAGTCTTCAAGGTTTTCCAGATAATGATCCGGATCGCCCGTGAAAATTCGGATCAAATCCAATAGTGTCGATCGCCGCGTTTTCGGATCAACATTGGACAGCCCCAAACTCAATAACGGAATGGAAACGTCCCGATCCTTCTTTTTGAATGAGGCAAGCATGAACCGATCGGGTGCCGGAGCATAACCCCGAGAAATAGCTGAAAGCTCCTCGATGCATTTACCGCAGCTGAGGCTGTACACAACGATCTCGGTGGGAAGCGTAGTTGCCTCCCCGCTCGCCGCGAACCAGTCGAGCGAATAGCCGAGGATGGCATCCGTCGGGAGCACGATCGCATTTTGAGCTTTTCCATGGGGGGAGGCGGCTAAAATTAACGCTAAGCCAGATACCCCTAAACCTGTTTTTAATCCACTCATCATTCAAACAATCAAATATCACCCCAGAAAAACATCCCATTCGAAATCTCGCAATGACTAATACTAGAAGCCAAAAGATTTGATAATTCGGTGACCGGCCTCGGAGGTTATGCGAATTTTTTCGCCGTTATTGCCCTTGATCCCGGACACGTTGTCATCCAAGTCGCCAGTCGTCGCGAAAATCTATTACAACGAGTCGTACTTGTCCGACCTGCCTCTTGCTTTTTCGACGGGGTACTTCTCAGCATTGATCGCCATTTTGCGCTTGATCGCTTGGGACAGATCAATCTCCGCACGATTGGCAAACTGAAGGGAATAGATAAGCACGTCCGCGAGCTCATCTTCAATCGCCAGCCTGCCTGCTACATCTCCAACGAGCGTATTTGAAGCCGCATTATCCACCCATTGGAATCGCTCCATTAACTCTCCCGCCTCGATCGAAATCGACATGGCTAGGTTCTTGAGCGAGTGGTACTGAATCCAGTCTCTTTCCTCTGCGAAGGCGGCGACGGATTGCTTCAATTCTTCCAAGGTTGCAGTTTGGTCGGGCATTACGAATTCGTATGGGACTAGCCACCGTCGGGCAAATGAATTAAACAAAAACCACTAACAAGCATTGGGTTCATTGACAATTCCCCGATATTCCTCAGAAATGACAACCATCCATTATGAAATCCGCAATTTGCTCATTCTCTCTGTTTCTTATTACCGCCGTGGCGGCACATGCGCACACCTCTGGATTGGCTCATGCTCATCCACACCCAGAGAGCATTAGCGCATTCGCGATTCTTTCGGCGGGATTAACCGCTGGGGCAATCGTCTGGATTGCTTTCAGAAAAATCAATATGGGATCCAGAGCGAATCAGTCGCGCTAGTACGATCTCGACCCTAACCGGCTGCCCCTCGCAAACGGATTCGACGATCCGAGGAACTACCCACTCAACCTCGGCCTCTAAGAACCTACCATGAACGCTACCCTACTCAAACGTCTGGAAGCCTGGTTTAAACCGATCGAAGGCAGTCTAACCGCTTTTTCTGGGGGCGTCGACTCTGCACTCGTTCTCTACCTATCCAAGAGATTCCTCGGTCAAAAAGGCATCGGAATCATCGCCGATTCGCCCAGTTTGAAACGAGCCGACCTAGAGATCGCCAAGCGATTCTGCCAGCAGTTTGAAATTTCCCTTCGGATTATTCAAACCGACGAGCTTGACAAAGCGGAATACAAGAGCAACCCGTTTAACCGTTGCTACTACTGCAAGGACACGCTCTACAGCATGATGCGGGAGCTCCATCAGGCAGAATACGCCAACTTTGCGCTTTTGAATGGCGCTAACGCAGACGATCTTGGAGACTTTCGCCCCGGACACCAGGCGGCGAACGAACAAAACATCCTGACTCCCCTCGCCGACTGTGGGCTCGGCAAAGACGATATTAGAGCACTTGCGAAGCACTTCGAGCTTCCTGTCTGGGACAAACCCGCAAGCCCCTGTCTCAGCTCTCGAATTCCCTACGGTCAAGAAGTAACCAAAGAAAAGCTGACTCAAATTGAATCGGCCGAGATTGTGCTGAACAACCTCGGTTTCCCAGAAGTCCGCGTACGCCATTTCGGGGATCTTGCGAAGATCGAATCCCCTGTATCAGAAATCGAAAGACTCCAATCACTTTTTCCGCTGATCGAGTCCTCCCTAAAGGGAATCGGCTACAAAAAAGTTGCAATCGACAAGGAAGGTCTGGTTTCCGGAAAACTCAACCGAGCAATTTCTTCGAATGGATGACTATAATTTGGATACCAACAGGGAAGAACGCTTAGGCTTCCCCGAAGTGGTCTACGGAAGCTCAAAATCCGTAGACCTGCTAAGAAGAATTCTGAACGAGTATCAAACTCAGTCTAGAAACGCGCTGGCCACAAGGGTACAGCCGGAAAAGGGCCAAGCCCTGCTAGAGTATTTTCCTGATGCTCACTACGACCCAGTATCCCAGTGCTTTTTGTTACAGGCCAATGATCTCGACGACAAGAATGCTCGCATTGGAATATTAAGTGCAGGTAGTTCGGATCTTCCTGTAGTCAATGAAGCGTACTACACGCTCAATCTGCTAAACGTCCCTGCAAAACGGATTAACGACGTAGGAGTAGCCGGAATACACAGGCTATTTGACCGTCTGGATGACATAAAAACCTGCCGAACACTCATCGTAGTCGCCGGATTTGAGGGAGCTTTGCCGAGTGTCGTAGGAGGGCTTTTGTCCCAGCCCATCATCGCCGTGCCATCGAGCGTTGGTTACGGAGTCGCTACAGGTGGAATGGCAGCCTTGAATGCCATGCTGTCCAGCTGCGCAAATGGCATTTCGGTCACCAATATAGACAATGGATACGGAGCCGCCATGGCAGCCTACCGGATTTTGAAACAGATTGACGCCAAATGAATAACCTCTACATCGAGCCATTTTCCGGTCTTTCAGGAGACATGTTCCTCGGAGCTCTTTGCGGACTGCTGGAGGCATACGATGACCTCGAGGGGCTTCCTCAAAAACTGAATCTTCCCGACGGGCGCGTAGAGATCTCTAGTGTGGAAAAAAACGGCATCGTATGCCGTCACGTGAATGTGGTCGATCTCAACGAACCAACCAACGCGCATCACGACCATAAGCACGAACACGAACACCCACATCACCACCATAAGCACGACGAGGGGCACAGCCATTCCCACAGCCACGATCATCCTCATAGTCATGCGCATCGCTCCCATGCACATCGCCACCTAAGCGAAATTATTGAGCTGATCGACAACGCAGATATCACCGATTCTGCTCGAAAAATTTCTAAGGAAATTTTCCAGCTCATCGGAAAGGCAGAATCAGAAGTACACAATATTCCCATTGAGAAGATTCACTTCCACGAAATCAGTGGCGTTGACTCGATCATTGATATTGTCGGCTGCGCTGTGCTAATCGATCGGCTCGGCAGTCTCACAACCTATTCGGAACCCGTTTGTGTAGGTCATGGAATGGTCAATACACAGCACGGACTTCTTCCTATTCCCGCTCCCGCAACTGCGAAACTGCTACAAGGGATTCCCTGCTACAAAGGAGACGAGAAGGGGGAACGTGTGACTCCCACGGGCGCTGCCATTCTCAAATACCTCAATCCCATCTTTGAGTCACCAACCTTGAAGATAGATCGTTCCGCCTACGGTCCGGGAAAGAAGGATTTTATTGGGCCGAATGTACTTCGACTCTCTCTCGGCACGATCAGCCAAGCTTACTCAGCGATCTATTCGATCGAGACCAACCTGGACGATTTATCATCTGAACTTCTAGGTTCTGACTTCCAGGCTCAACTTCTCGAGCAAGGGGCGATCGACTTTACGCTCACTCAAGCCCTTATGAAAAAGGGCCGGCCCGGCCACCTGCTCAGCGCTTTAGCTAGCCATGAAGACCTCGAATCGGTCTGCGACTTCATACTCGAAAATACCACGGCAATTGGTGTTCGATATTATCCCGTAAGCCGTAAAATCCTCGACCGGACCGAAGAAGCCGTTTCCACGAAATTCGGGACCATCAGAGTCAAAACAGTAACCACCCCTTCTGGCAAAGAACGGCGAAAAGCGGAATATGAAGACTTGTCCAGAGTAGCGAAGAAACAAGGGGTTTCCATAATGGAGCTCAAACGAACAAGAGAAGCCGAATAACAACACCGATACAGCCTTCAGCAGGGAAACTCTCTTAACAATGATCGGAAAAGCGTGTCCCACAACTATAGAAACACTTTGATACTGAGGTAGGGCTGCTTATCCTTAAGCAGCCGCGGCTAGTTGCTAAAACGGCTGACTAAGGATAGTCAGCCCTACCAGACACGAGCCAACGATTCTCATAGTAGAACAATATCCAGAACTTCCAATGCCAATGAATATGATCCACCTAATAAAAGCCTTAGCCACCTTAGGTATCCTTCTCTGCACATTCGCGGCTCATGCCGATAAAACCAAAGTTCTGTTTGTAGCAGGCAAAAAGAGCCACGGATATTTTGCTCACGAACACAATGCCGGATCTATACTATTGGCAAAATGTCTGAACGACAGCGGGTTAGACTTTGACGCTTCGGTCTACCACAATCCAGAGAATCCCGGCTGGCCCCAAGACAAATCTCTTCTCGAAGGGATCAAAGCCGTAGTCATTTACTGTGATGGAGGAGAAAGGCACGTCGCCAATAATCACGTGGGCGCCATCGACGCTCTCCAAGCCAAAGGTGTTGGAGTCGGTTGTCTGCACTACGGAGTCGAAACGGTCGACGGAGCGCCGGGTGATGCGTTCCTGCGCTGGATAGGTGGATACTACCAGCTCTACAAATCGGTCAACCCGCACTGGACACCTGAATTTGAAAAGCTTCCTGATCATCCCGTCGCTAATGGGGTTAAGCCGTTTTCAATCAATGACGAATGGTACTTCAATATGCGATTCCGGAAAGACATGGAAGGAGTCACTCCTATTCTTTCCGCGGTTCCCCCAATCGACCTACTACCAGAAAAGGACCATCACCACAATTCGACCCCAGATGGCCGAGCTGCGGTTGCGAGAAGAGACCTTCAACACGTCATGTGGGTGTCGGAAAACGAGAATGGAAGCCGAGGGTTTGGGTTTACCGGCGGTCATTGGCATGACAACTGGTTGGACGACAATCTGCGCAAAGTCGTGTTGAATGCGATTGGATGGATCGCAAACAAGGAGATTCCTGAAGACGGTATTCCTTCAAGTACACCTACTTTGGAAGAGCTAAAGCGGAACCAGGACTACCCTGCCAATCCCTCGAAGATCAGGGAGGACCGCTACGCGGATATCAGGAGGAAAAAATGATCGTATCCATTTTCTCCGTTAAGCCTCGAATTTAAAATAGAAACCAAATGCAACCCTCTTCAAGTGTCGTATCGTCCGTCATCGTTGACTACGAGCTGAATATTTTGAAGTCGGATCCGGCAACACAGAAGCTCCTTTCAAGGGGGAATTCAATTGCAGAGCAATCCCCTACTTTGGAAGCTCTCATAATATCTGCTATCGCAGAAGGCACATCTTGCTCAAGTAATGTAGTCTTTCTTGGAGGAGACAATCAGCCGAGCGAGATTAACATCGCAAATTGCTTACCGTTCCCTGCACATTCCCTTGTATTCGTAACACTGGTACCAGCAGTCGTAGAGGACTCAGCCAAGCCATCGGACGCCAATCGGAAGATAGACATGCAGAGCGCGTTTCTGGCGAATATGAATCATGAAATTCGCACTCCCCTCAACGGAATGGTC
The DNA here is from genome assembly GCA_937942145.1 of uncultured Opitutaceae bacterium. GTDB lineage: Bacteria > Verrucomicrobiota > Verrucomicrobiia > Opitutales > Opitutaceae > Pelagisphaera. The sequence continues at coordinate 33,128 of CALDFV010000141.1, read as the reverse complement.
GGCATGCTAGACCTTCTCGAGGATACGGAATTGGATGAAGACCAAAAGGAAATGCTCGAAGCGATCCGCACTAGCGGGGATACCTTGCTTACATTGATCAACGATATTCTCGATCTTTCCAAAATTGACGCTGGGAAGATCGATATCGAGTCAATTCCTTTTTCTCCAAGCGATTGTATCAATAGTTGCGTTTTTCTTCTGAAAAGCAAAGCGGTCCAGCGCTCTCTTACCATTGACGCAAAGATCGACGAGTCCGTTCCCAGCATCGCGGTAGGCGATTCGGCCCGCCTGCGCCAAATCATTCTCAATCTGGTCAACAACGCTCTCAAGTTCACTATCCAAGGCGAGATCTGTATTGAAGCATCCGCTACCAATATCTCCGAAGACACTTCCCTTCTCCAAGTCTCAGTCAAAGACACCGGTATTGGCATTGCCCCTGAAAAAATGCACCGCCTTTTCAAACCTTTCTCGCAAATCGACGCATCCATTTCGCGCCGTTTTGGGGGTAGCGGCCTGGGTCTAGCGATCTGCAAGAATCTCGTCGAGCTCATGGGAGGGGAAATTCAAGTCGATTCCATTCCTAACAAGGGATCCGTGTTCCGCTTCACAATTCCTCTTGAGGTATCGAAGGAAGCTCCCTTTCAGCCGAAAGGTAACTAGAGGGCTATCTAAAACCAGGATCCCACCTGGTTGATCCCAATTGAAGCTAGCCAAGCGAGGATCGTCATAAACCCAAAGGACAGCGCTGCCCATCTCCAGCTCGTCTCCTGAGCGATCACCGCAAGGGTCGCCCCACACTGTTGGCACAGGGCAAAGAACACCATTAACGCAATCACGACGGGAATGGTGAAAATCGGCATCCCCGCTTTAGGCCCACTCTGCCATTTCTGGCTAGCCATCGCTTCACGCAAGTCACCCGCCTCTTCGTCCACATCACCGCCAAGACTGTAGATAATCCCTAGCGTGGAAATAATCACCTCTCGGGCGGGAAAACTGGCAATCACGCCTACGGTAATCTTCCAGTCAAATCCAGCTCCTGCAAATACGGGCTGCACGGTCTTTCCGATCCGCCCCATCCAACTCTGCTCGATGAATGCGGAAGACACCTTGTGGTCCAACGCGGCCACGATTGCTTCATCCTCATGGATTGACGCTAGGGCAAATTCCTCGGTCCAGCCATTCTGAGCGGCAATTTCAGATACGAATGCTTCGCGGGTTTCTATTTCTACGGATTCGGTACGCGGAAAATACAGGAGAGCCCAAATGATAATGGTAATCGCGAATATCACGGTTCCGGCATTAACGACGAACTCCTTACCCTGACTGTACATCTTGAGCATCACATCCCGCACTTTGGGGATTTGATAGCTAGGCAACTCCAAAAGAAAGGGCTGTGGAGGCGTCTTAAGAATGTACTTATTCATCAAGTACGCAAACGGCATCGCTACAAGCAATCCTACGAAGTGCATCAAGAACAGTACGGCACCCGCCACAGCTGCTCCATATCGAGGCTCTATGAATGCTCCAATCATTAACACATAGACGGGTAGCCGGGCCGAACAACTCATGAAGGGAGCGACAAGAATCGTCACCAATCGGGCTTTTGAATCCTGAATCGTTCGAGTCGCCATCACCCCAGGAATGGCGCAAGCATAGCTGGAAAGAAGCGGAACAAAGCTTTTACCCGACAGACCGCACCAACTAAATAGCTTATCCATCAGAAAAGCTGCCCTCGACATGTATCCAGTATCCTCTAGCAGACTTATAAAGAAGAATAGGATCATGATTTGAGGCAAAAATATGACCACGGCCCCGACCCCCTCAATGATCCCATCGGCAACCAGACTTTCAATCATAGGCCACCCTGAGAGAACGTTCGAGACGGTGTCTTGCACCACGGACTTTCCCATGTCGATCAAGTCCATGAAAGGTCCCGCCCAACTGTAGACGGATTGAAACACAAGGTACATCAAGGCCAGAAACGCGATTAGTCCCCAAACCTTATGCGTTAAGAGGCTATCGATGGACTCACTCCCCGCGATTCTCGAGGAATCTCGCGCCGAAATGCAGGGCTCTACGTGTTCCTTAATGTGTCGGTACAAAAGTACCGCTTCTGCATTGGCTGGATTCAGCCCGCCTTTAAAGAGTGCCTTCTTCGAGATCTCAAGTGCCTCCTGCGTTTCCAAACCGGACGCTCCCGCCCGTTTGAAGATCTCTTCGTCACTCTCAAAGATGCCACGCATTAAAGCGGCATCGTCGATCCGAGCTGATACTGGTTCCGGTAGCTCCGAACGCACCCCAGAGATCGCTTCCTCTATCGACTCAGGCCACGTGGGTGATATCAACTTCGGCTTTTCGTCCAACGCCTGAATCACCGCATCTTTCAATTCAGTGATTCCTTCCGCTCGCGATGCAGAGATCGGCACAATTGGGATGCCGAGCTTCTCTTTGAGGCCTTCTATGTCTATGGCGATGTTCCGCTTTTGAGCGGTATCCCAATAGTTAAGCGCGAGCACCATCGGCACTCCTAGCTGCCCGATTTGAAAAGCGAGAAACAAGTTTCGCTGCAAATTGGTCGCGTCGACAATGCAAAGCACAATATCCGGTCGGTCAAGATTCTCAACCTCCCCACGAAGCGCATCCACCACCACCCGCTCGTCGGGCGAAGTAGCCGCCAAACTGTAGGTTCCCGGCAAATCAAGAATCTCAACGCGCTCCGTACCGATCAGCGTAATTCCCGTCTTCTTCTGAACCGTCACCCCGGAGTAGTTGCCCACCTTCTGACGCAAACCGGTTAGGCAATTGAACAGCGTACTCTTTCCCGTATTAGGATTGCCGATCAACGCTACCCGTCGCAGTCGATCTGATGAGACACCATTATTCGCTAGTTTCGGCACTACGGGATATCGCCTCGCAGGCTTTAAACGGGTTGAACGATGATTTGAGCGGCGTCTTCACGTCGCAAACTCAATTGGCGACCCCCAACGTCCAGCGCAATGGGGTCCCCCAAAGGCGCAGATTTAATAAAACGAACCGTAACTCCCGGCATCAGCCCCAACTCCATCAAACGACGCGAAACCCCTTGAGTCCGCTTGTACGAACCAATTTTTGCGATCTGACCGTCGTTTAAATCGTTTAAGGTTTTCACAGGATCTTCCTTTTAGGCTTGTTGAGATCGAGTTTCAGTCTAAACTAGCCAAAGTCAAATGGTTTTGCGTCCATGTTGCAAATATCGGAAACAGTCATCATCCTGCTAGTCGTCGCTCTCGCAACGGCCTGGCTCGCTAAACGCTTTTTGTTCAGGGAGAAGCGAGGCTGCGGCGATACCGTCAGTTGCAAATGCGCAAAACCCACACTGCCAACTCACATCAAAAAGGTCGACCCTTCGTAACGGGGTTTCTCGACTGATCGAAATCAGCCCAAATCCCTTAGAACTATGGTTCTTGAAGCGGCAAACACCGCCGCCCAAAAACTTTCAAACACTAGGATCGCATAGATCAAAGCCTCGGGATAGTCAGTCCCCCATCCACCATCAACACTTGTCCCGTTGAATACGGAAAATCGCCTCGGGCGAGTGATGCTACTGATTTTGCCACATCTTCAGGATAGCCCCAGCGCTTGGTGACGCACAGACCTTCTTCGATCAGCTTGTCGTACTTCTCGGTCACCGCGGGTGAAGCGGTCATGTCGGTCTTGGTCACGCCGGGACGAATCTCGTAGACGGGAATATCAAATTCACCCATACGGGCGGCGAAAAGCTGGGTGACCATACTCAGGCCTGCTTTAGCAATGCAGTACTCACCACGATTCACCGAAACGACCGTTGCTGAGATCGAGGAAACATTCACGATTGCTCCCGAAAAGCTTTCGTCCTGCTTCTTTGCCTCCACCATGTCGTTAGCGACGAGCTGAGTCAGAAAGAAAGCGCCTTTCAAGTTTGTATCGACGACGAAGTCATAGTTTTCCTCCGTCGTCTCCAGAATGTCCAGACGCTGCTTGGGAGCCACGCCAGCATTGTTGACGAGCAGATTTAATGCCCCGCCTGGGGCGGATCGTACGATTTCGATGATCGATTCACGGCCCTCATTAGAACCAATGTCGCCTCGTGCGTAGGCAACCTCAACCCCCTTCGATCGGAGTAAATCGAGCACATCTTGAACGGCATTCTCAGGACGCATACCATTCAGTATAAGATTCCAGCCTTCATCCGCTAGGGATTGAGCAATTCCGAAACCGATTCCTCTTGTTCCGCCCGTTACTAGAGCAGTTTTACTATTCGCTTTTGCCGTCATGACTTTCTTCAGTTACTTTTATTACCAATAAACAAAACAACGGGCTTGGAAAGGATCCAAGCCCGCAATCAATTTTCTACAAATCTGGAACTTCGAGCCACTTGCGCTCTTCCCAGCTTTGCAAACCAAGCTCGGCTAGTTGTACGCCTTTTGCTCCTTCAAGTAGTGTCCAACGGAAGGGCGTATCCAGCACCACGTGCTTCAAATACATTTCCCACTGAACCTTGAAAGCGTTGTCGTAAACTTCCTGGTTGGGCACCTCAGACCAGTCCTTGTAAAAATCGATAGGCTGATCGATATCAGGATTCCAAATCGGCTTCGGCGTATTCGCATAATGCTGAATATGACAGTCCCGCAAACCGGCAACCGCGGAACCTAGCTCGCCATCTACATGCAGCGTTAGCAAATCGTCTCTGCGGACGCGAGTGCACCAAGAAGAGTTGAAGTTAACGACAATTTCACCATGTGGCCCTTCGATCTCAAACATCGAATAGGCCGCGTCATCCGCCGTACACGCATAGGGGTTTCCACTTTCGTCGATGCGCTGCTTAATGTGCGTCGCTCCACGGCAGCTAACGGCCTTCACGGGTCCAAAGAGGTTGTCGAGAACGTATCTCCAATGACATAGCATGTCGATCATCATTCCACCACCGTCTTCCTTACGGTAGTTCCAGGAAGGTCGCTGGGCCGGAATCGTGTCTCCTTCAAATACCCAGTATCCAAAATCTCCAGTTACCGAGAATATGCGTCCTAGGTAGCCTTTTTCGATCGCCCGCTTCAATTTAACCAATCCAGGAAGCCAGAGTTTGTCTTGAACCACGCCACTCTTAACACCCTTGTCCACGCAAAAGTTGTGTAAATCAATCGCGGTCTGCGTATCCACTGCAGTTGGCTTTTCGCAGTAGACGTGTTTTCCTGCCGTCGCTGCCGCTTTTACGGCATCCGCCCGCCTCAAAGTGCTTTGAGCATCGAAATAGATGGAAAACTCTGGATCTGCCATAACGCTGTCCAAATCGGTAGTCCATCGCTCGATACCGGATCGGGCTGACAATTCCTTGAGCTTAGTTTCGTTCCTTCCAACTAGAATGGGAATGGGCATAATCGTCTCTTCAGGGTTCACCCAAACGCCCCCCTGTTTGATAATTTCGACGATCGAACGCATGAGATGCTGATTCGTGCCCATGCGGCCAGTGACGCCGTTCATTATAATACCTACTTTGTGAGTTTTCATAATATTGAATAGTTGAGTTTCACCCTCTAAGAAAGCGATTTGTAAGCGTCTATTATTTGATCAAGATAATCGTCTTGATCCATAGCCCAGTACTTGTTGGAAAAGATCTCCACTTCTTCGTATCCGGAAAATCCTGTCTCATTCACCCATCGACGTATTCCAGAAACATCGATAACACCCTCTCCCATAAGCCCCCGATCATTAAGCATGTCTTCAGGCAAATTTTTCCAATCGCAGATGTGAAAGGAGAAAAGACGGTTTTTTTCACCCGCGATCTTAATTTCCTTCTCTAGTCGATCGTCCCACCAAATGTGGAAGACGTCCGCGGTGATCCCCAAATGGGAATGCCCCACTTCATCGCAGATCGCATTGGCTTGGGACATGGTGTTCACCGCGCTGCGACTGTCCGCGTACATGGGATGGAGAGGCTCTATTCCTAGTTTAACTCCCGCATCCGAGGCATGTTGAATCGTCGCAGCGATTCCCTCGGTTATTTGCTTCCTCGATTCGAAAAGCGATTGTCCTGGAGTGGCACCGCAAACGAGAACGACGAGGGGGGCACCCAGCGCAGCGGCTTCATCAATGATCCGCTTGTTTTCGTCGATCGCCTTCATTCGTCCCGCCCCTTCCAGTGCGGTGTAAAATCCTCCGCGAACGTAGCTGACAACATCGATCCCTTCACTGCGAAACATTTCTCCCGCAGCACGGTGTCCGTCTCCGAAAGACGCCGCAGCATCCTGCCAAACCGAAATTCCAGTAACACCAGCCGTTGCGTACTTAGTCGCCGCTTCCCTCAAACCCCATGGCTTGGTAGTTATACTATGTATACACAATTTGGATAAATCCGACATAATAATGTTTTGTAATTTATTGATTCAGACACCCAAAAAAGGTGCAATAGGAATCATTCCGAATCTCTCGCTGCAGCAGAAGGGCGGCCTCCCGGATATGGTAGTCACCCCATTGGCTCGATTCGCCACAGGCAATCTTCTGCCCCTCAGGCACGTTGTCCCAGCCATTGGGCTCGTGATAGATGGAATGCAAAAGCAGCCCTTGATGCCCGCTATCTTCGCTCAAGTATGGAGCGGCTAAAAGCGAACGCATACTAGTAAGTCCCGCACTCCAGTACTTTGATCCTTCCTTTGTATCCAGTCCCAGATAACGGCCTAGACGCAGTAATCCTTGGGCGCCTATCGCGGCTGCAGTACTGTCGATGGGTTCCCATTCATTGTAAGGGTCAGATACTCGATCTCTCCACTCACCCAATCGGTGCAATTGTGGAGCCCCACCATCCCAGTAGGGAATTCCGTCGGTCGGCGTATTCTCGATAAACCAGTCGCAGGTCGCTTTAGCGCCTTTTAAGCAAGTTTCCTTAAAAACTGCTTTGCCTCCAAAAGCTTCAAACTGCTCATCTGGAAGCGTGTCTATGAACTCGAGTTCCTCCGCGAAACCAACCATCGCCCAGGACAAACCGCGTGTCCATGTCGTGAACCCGCTAAATCCCTGCTGGGCATTTGGACAGCGATAGCGTCCGTCATTCGTATTAAAAACACTTTCGTGAGCGGTCCGTCCCCACTCGTCGTATTTATCTCGGCCCTCCCCGTAATATACACTGTACTTGGCGGTGGCGTTGATGTGGTCGATTGCTCTGCCAAGCAGGCTAATCGGAGAGTCATTCTCGCCCATGAGAACATGCCCCAAAGCGTGGGCCACCATCACGATGCGGCAACTGCGAATGGTATCCACGAACAAACTATGCGGCCCATTGAAGGAATAGATATAGCCACCTCCTTCATGAATGGTCGACCAACGGCTTGCTTGCACCGCTCCCGAAACCTTCAGTGCCAACTCGCAAAAATCACGTTCGGCCTGTGGCCCCTTGGCCTTCCCTTCGTTAAGCAAGCGCAACCAGTTGCCATAGCAGCTCAAGTTATTGAAGCCATGGTCATGTACACCCACGTGGCTCACGTGAGTTGCCATGCGCTCTATCGTACGCGTTTTCCCCAGCTCAAGGAATCGCTCGTCGCCGGTAGCGTCGAACTGCAGAAACGACGACCCATAAACGAAGCCCTCCGTCCACTCAGTCCATCCGCGAGTGGCGTATTTGCCATTTACGGTGAAGACCGGTGAGCCGTTCGACATGTCGTACTCGTTTTCGATGAGATCGATCTTCTGTCCTGACAACTCCCAGAACTGGTCCAGCTGCCCTTTCAATGATTCGGGTGTAATCGTAGTGTCAATTTTCATACTAAATGCTAATAGCGTTTATCTTTTCTGATGTGCACGATCATGAACTGGCAGTCTTCGAGCACCTCATAGCCGTGCTCTTGAATCGCATCGAACTGGATACTCTGCCCTTTCGACAAGACTTGGGTTTCCTGGGGAAGCGTGACGCGCAGCACCCCTTTCAAGACCCAGCAAATTTCATGGTCGTCGTGGTGGATCTCAGGCTTGGAAATACTCGCTCCACTCTTCGCTTCTCCAAGCAAGCAGTTGGCATTCGCATACCGTACCGCCTCGAATGTGAATCCTTCAGATGAGTAGATTTCAGACTCTTTTCGATTGGAAAGAGGCGCTTCGGCCAGGGTCATCAAGTCGGTGGCCCGCATTCCAAACACTCGTCCTATTTTGTAAAGCGTCTCCACCTCTGCTTGAGACTGGTTTCTTTCGAGCTTAGAGATGACTGCGATTGACACCCCGCTAGCTTGGGAAAGGTCATTCAATGTCATCTCCGCCCGCTTGCGGATCTCTCTCAAAACAGAGAAATCAAACATCGGCAATGCACTGGGCTCTTCCAAAAGGACGCTAGACATAGGAGACCATTTGCCCTCAATATTTTTCTTTAGCAAGCATAAAATATCTTTATTTTAGCCTCTAAGAAACTATTTAAGGCATGCGACTGCTCACAAAATACCTCAACAATCACGTTTCTCCCAGCAAGCCTTGGCTACACTTTTACGCATAAACGTCTATTTGTAAAAGTTCACAACCTAGGTTCACGGACTCAAAAACTTTTTCCGTTACTTCCCCCGAAGCAGTGCGAACGAAATAAAAAAGCCCGTCTCACGAGGAAGACGGACCCGTCCAGGAAACCGTAACGGTCATTGCCTGTATATCGAATTTAGATAAAATCGTTCACGATCTGCTCGTAGCGCTCTTGTTTGCCACTTATTTGCTGCGGCTCGCCGCCCGCGCTTCCGATCGCGTAGACGTCTTCGAGAGAAAGTTCACCCTTTTCGAAGCGAGCCCCATCTCCGCCGTCGAAGCTACCATAGCGCTCTTGCTTCAAGGCGGGCAACTTTGACTCGTTGAGAATCTTGTCAGCAACCAAAGCCGCTCGAGCGAAGGCATCCATGCCCGCAATGTGGGCGATGAAGATATCTTCCAGATCCGTCGAGTTACGGCGAGTCTTCGCGTCGAAATTCACGCCGCCGCCTTTGAAACCGCCCGCATTGAGGACAACCAGCATCGCCTCGGTCAGCTCGTTCAAATTCATGGGGAACTGGTCGGTATCCCAACCATTTTGATAATCTCCACGATTCGCATCCATACTGCCAAGCAGTCCAGCATCGGCAGCCATACGCAACTCATGATCGAAGGTGTGCCCTGCTAACGTGGCGTGATTCACTTCTACATTGAGAGAAAAATCCTGCAAGAGGTCGTGCTCACGCAAAAAGCCAATCACCGTTTCAACGTCGAAATCGTACTGATGCTTGGAGGGCTCCGCCGGTTTCGGCTCAATAAAGAACTGACCCTTGAATCCCTGGCCACGAGCATAGTCCCGAGCCATTGTAAGCATACGAGCCAGATGAGCTTTTTCACGCTTGGTGTCCGTATTCAGCAGGGACATATAACCTTCGCGACCACCCCAGAAAACATAGTTCTCACCTCCCAAAGCAATGGTCGCGTCTATCGCGTTCTTCAACTGTGCACCGGCATAGGCCACCGTACTAAAATCTGGATTAGTAGCCGCCCCATTCATGTAACGCGGGTTGCTGAAAAGATTAGCCGTTCCCCAAAGCAGCTTTACGCCCGAAGCCGCTTGCTTCTCTTTGGCGTAGTCCACAATCGCGCTCAGGTTTGCTTCAGACTCTTTGAAACTCTCTCCCTCTTCAACCAAGTCGAAGTCGTGGAAGCAGTAATAAGGCACCCCCATTTTGGTTATGAATTCGAATGCGGCATCCATCTTGTGCTTAGCTCGCGACACGGCATCTGCTCCGTCTGCCCAAGGGAATGCCTTCGTACCCGGACCAAAGGGGTCGCCTCCCGTTCCGCAGAAGGTATGCCAATAGGCGATCGCGAAACGGAACAGTTCTTTCATAGACTTTCCGCCAATTTCCTGATCCGGGTTGTACCATTTAAACGCTAGCGGGTTGTCGCTATCGCGCCCTTCGTAGGCGATCTTTCCAATTCCTTGAAAGTACTCTCTGTCTCCTTTGATGATGCTCATTTGATTTCAGTGATAGTGGTTTGATAGAAGTGGACAGCCATCAAAACAGACCGACCGATTGGAGGAAGCGAAAAGAATTTCGCAGTTTTCTTTATGACTTCATTATGACAGGAATCGATTCCCTATAACCTTAACCATTTTCTCAAATTATAGCATAATATGCCCATTGTTGTTTGACGATGCATGTACCTTATTCCAATAGCTCGAGACGACTTAAAACAAAGCGCCCATTCTCCATTCCACAAAAACTAGCACGATCGTATTGCAAAGGAACATCGAATGACCGGAATCCTAGCCGAAGGAAGAAACTACTTTGAAGACGCGGCCTACCCCATTACGGCCAGGCACGTCATCACCTCCTCCTCGAAAGAACCCTCACACGAGCACGATCTGACTGAGGTTAAGCACGCCCACGACTTTTGTGAGCTCGTCCTTATTGTGGGCGGAACCGCTCAGCACTGGCTCAATGGTGATGAGTTCCCCGTTGTCGCGGGCGATGTCTTTTTACTCCAGGGAATGCAGGACCACTACTTCCACAATCGGGATCGACTCGAAATGATCAATGTCATGTACGATCCCGAGCAGATCGAGCTGCCAGAGAATCGCCTCCTGAAAATTCCGGGATACTGCGCCCTCTTTCTCTTGGAGCCCGTGTTCAGGAAGCAACACCGTTTCTCTAGCCGACTGCACCTTGAGCGACTGTCCCTTTCTCGGGCTGAGCGAATCGCCCTAGAAATGGTCGGGGAAGTGGAACACCGAAGAGACGGATACGAATCCGCCTTGCTCGGTAAACTCATAGATCTGGTGGTCTTTCTCTCTCGATCCTACCAGGAAACCCAATCGGAGTCCAATCGCTCGGCCGCCCTGCTTCGAGTGGGTTCCGTCATTAGCAGTATGGAGCAGGATTGCGCCCGGGACTGGAAGTTGGATGATTTCATTGAGATGTCTCGCTTGTCCCGCAGCCATTTCATGCGCACTTTTACCAAAGCGACTGGCTTGCCGCCCTTCGAATACCTGATCCAACTCAGGCTCCAAAATGCGATGCGCCTTCTTCGCAACTCTAGGCTGACCGTGTCTCAAATCGCGTTCGAGGTGGGTTTCAACGACAGCAACTACTTCACCCGCCAGTTCTCCAAAAGGAAAGGCGTGTCTCCTCTGGCCTATCGAAAGTCGTTTGGCTCGGATTTATGAAACTAGGTACGTGGTTTTACGGATGCCGCCTGAAATCACCCTACGCAATAATCGTCGCTCCCGCTAAAACTCCTAAGCCATCTACGAAATTAACTCAATTCACATTGAATGCTGTTAAGCCTTTTTCAGCTTCTCCGATTCACCTACTGAATGAGCAGCGCCACCCTTGAAGCACCTCCAATTTTTCCCCTTTTCAACGCAATTGCCTGTGGGCTCTGCCTGGCTCAATTGACTTTCGCCAGCGAGGAGTCTCGTACCACTAAGGTAAGTGATGAGGCCTTTCTCCCATCTGTTCAATCGAGCGAGCAAAGACCTCCGATCGGAGCTTTTTTTGCGAGTATCATAAAATCCCAAGAGCAAATCGAATTTCTCGCAGGACACAAAAGGTACGAGGATCTTTTCAAAGAAATGGAAGGCTTTCGCAATACCCTTGACCAGGCCTCGACCGTTCTCCCGGAACACGAAAGGCAGCGAGCAGCTCGTTTCATCGCGGCTTCGCGATCCCTCGGACAACTTTCCAAAGCGGTTCACTCGTTTATGTGGAACGGACAGGACGAACAGCTTTACAACGCTACGGACAAGCTGAAACAACTGCTCGCGCACGTCGAAACCCTCATTAGTCCAGAAGAGCTCGCCCAGGCTCAGGCCTTTCGGGAATCGGCTAAAGGCTAGCGGCGAGAAGCCTTTCAACTTGAGCCAGGCCTTTGTCCGAATATCGGAAAGACGGCCAAGTAACCGCAATCATCGGAGACAGCGGCGATGGTTCTTCCAGCCAGGTACCCCAAGCGATGATGCCCTCTTCTGACTCACTTCGATTCCAGGAAAATCCATCTTTTCCCGCCCGAGCGATTTCCTTGCGAAGTTCGTTGGAACCCCCTTCCGGAATCAGGTCCGGGCGCTGGCTTAAGGCTAGTTTGCCCATCGCCATCTTCTCAATGGCAAAAGCCCTTCCCACCGGTGGCGCTACGCGAACGCGGCAATCGGGCTCCTCGTAATGAAGATGGAAAATCCTCCTTCCCTGTAGCCGGCCCAAGACCGCCATTTCACCCACCTCGTCAGCGATCTTTCTTAGTAAGGGCCGGTATTTGGATACAAGCTTTTCGTCCCGGTCCTCCGACCGCCAATCCCGAAACTTCGAGGTCACACGATACCGCCGCTCCAAACTACGCTCAACCAGCCCATAGTGCATCAGACTATCTAAAATGCGAATCAGGCTGCTACGCGGAAGACCCATTTCCGAGACGACCTCCCCAATCAGAGCACCGTCCGAACAGCCACTCAGTAGATTGAGCGTATCGAGCGCTTTGAAAAGTGATGTGGCCAAACCTTTGGTTTCCATTGACATATCGACAGAGATAGCCAGAGTGTCTGCATTACTGTCTTACTTGTCAACTATACTGACAAATAAATCCTGATCCTGAGCAACTTTAAGGCAGCCGGCAACCTCTCAACATCGAATCAGCGAGCCAATAAATCACTAGCCTCTTCAAACATGTTTCCCACGGAACTACATCAAAAGATAAAGAAGTCCGCCATCATCGCGGTGCTCGTAATTGACGATGCGGCCAATGCCGTGCCGCTCGCACGCGCTTTACTGAGGGGTGGCATTGACGCCATGGAGTTGACGCTCCGAACCGATGCGGCTCTCGGCGCTCTCAGAGCGATTCGCGAAGATGTCCCCGAGATGCTCGCTGGAATCGGCACCATACTTACCACAGGGCAGGTCGACGAAGTCGTCGCTGCGGGAGCCGCCTTTGGGGTTGCTCCCGGCCTCAATCGTAAAGTCGTCGAGTACGCTCAGAGCAAGGGACTGCCCTTTGGACCGGGAATCGTAACACCTAGTGACATTGAGCAAGGCATCGAGCTCGGCTGCCGCACTCTCAAGTTTTTTCCCGCAGAAACCGCCGGTGGCTTAAGCCATCTTAAAAACATGGCCGCCCCCTACCAGCACCTCGACATTGATTTCATTCCCCTCGGTGGGCTCAATGCGACAAACATGAAAGACTATCTCGCTTCCCCGCTTATATCAGCGATCGGTGGTTCCTGGATTGCTAAGCGTGAACTCATTGCCGCTCAAGACTGGAACCAGATCGAAGCCAACGCCCGTGAAGCTCGTCAAAATGCAGACAGTATCCGTGGATAATTTTTCTCCCACGAAGAACACTCCCTACAGACAACAGGATCAAAGACCAAACGAACACGATCAAGTATTCAAAAATCAATTTCAAAAAATCTCTGTGAATCCTGAGCCCTTCATGGGTGCAATACATCAATCCAATCAATCATATGAAAACGATCGTAACTTTCGGTGAAATCATGGGCCGCTTTTGCCCTCCTGGCTTTAAACGTTTCCGCCAGTCACTTCCCGGTGACCTCAACCTCACATTCGCCGGAGCAGAAGCCAATGTCGCTGCCTCTATTTCAATGCTAGGTGGAGACACTCGATTCGTCACCGCAATTCCCAATAACGACGTCACCCAAGCTCTGATATCCAACCTGCGCGGACTCGACGTAGACACTTCGGAAATCGTATTGAGTAAATCGGGACGACTCGGTCTTTACTTCGTAGAAGCGGGGGCCAATCAACGCCCGAGTCGCGTGATTTACGACCGTGAGTATTCCTCTATCAGCATGACCCCCGCGTCGGCCTACGACTGGGATTCGATCTTTGATGGAGCTGGATGGTTTCACACTACCGGAATCACTCCCTCATTGTCCGAGGAATCAGCCGAAGCGACGATCCAGTCCGTCAAGAACGCAAAAGCGGCCGGGCTCACGGTTTCCTGCGATCTCAATTTTCGCAAAAAACTCTGGAGGTGGAACCCCACTCTTTCGTCAACCGAACTTGCCTGCGAAACCATGTCGCGCTTGCTTCCCTACGTCGATGTCGTCATTGGTAATGAAGAGGATGCCTCCGACGTTCTTGGTATCCATGCGGAAAACACAGATGTGCACTCAGGCAAGATAGACGCCAGCAAGTACACCGGCGTAGCGCGTGAGATCGTCAGTCAATTCCCAAACCTATCTAAAGTTGCCATCACTTTGCGCGAAAGCATCTCCGCTTCCCACAACAACTGGGGAGCGATGCTCTACGACACCGCTTCCGACTATTCCTACTTTGCCCCTCTTGAAGGAAGCCACTATCAGCCTTATGAGATCCGTAACATCGTGGATCGTGTCGGCGGGGGTGACGCCTTCGGGGCCGGACTGATTTTCGCCTTCAACGACCCCAAGCTTCGCGAACCGCAAACGGCCATCGCCTTTGCCGTGGCCTCCTCTTGTTTGGCTCACTCGATCTACGGCGACTACAATTTCTCTACCCGCGCCGAAGTAGAAGCCCTGTTGAATAGCGGTGGCTCGGGAAGAGTAGTGAGATAGGGGAAATCCGGCTTAAGGCCACTATCGTACCCGCAAACGAACCTGCTCCATCTGCGAAAAGATCGGAATTCCCGTACTGGCTCAGAAGCCGTCTCGCCTACTGCGAAAGCAGTCAATTGCTATCCCCTGCGTCAGAGCAACCCACGTTTGTTAATGTAAATACCCGTTGGACTTTTAATCCATTGCTCTTTCGGGAGGGCTTGGTCTATCCTTCGGACTAATTACAAGCGATTTCCCTATGAAGGTTGCCCTTACTGGCTTAAGCAGATTCGATTTTTTTGGTGTTTTAATCCTCCGCATTGGAGTTGGCGGTCTCATCGCCTACCACGGCTTCCCACTTTGGGCGGAAGGTCCAGACAGCTGGGAACGAATTGGAAGCGCCGTTTCTCTGATCGGGATAACATACTTCCACCTCATTTTTGGGATCGCATCCGTGGTGATTCAGTCGGTCGGTGGATTATTCCTCATTCTGGGAATATTCACCCGGGGAATCGGGCTGCTCCTTTCCGCCATCGTCGGCTTTGCTCTGGCTAATTTAATTATCCACAGCCCCGAAATCGACAACGTCATGGTAGTGTACGCTCAGGTCAACCTTACTCTACTTTCACTTGTATTCATCGGTCCTGGACGACTCAGCCTCGATCGACGTGGCGTCTAGCCCAATATGAGTTGGGTCGTTGAGAAAAAGAACGGGATTTTCCTGCCCGAAATCAACTGGCATCTGGACGCGCGGAAGCCCGCTTCAAACGTTTTCATTTCCCACGCCCACTTCGACCATTTTGGCAATCACCCTTCGGTGCTCTGCTCAGAAGGAACTGCCCGCTTACTGAAAGCCCGCATGCCGGGAAAGCGGAAGTGGAAAACCTATGGATTACAGGAACCTTTCGAGATCAGCCCTAGTGTAAAGGGAGCGCTCTATCCCGCAGGCCACATACCAGGGTCGTCTATGCTGCTTCTTGAAAAAAAAGGTGAGACGCTCCTCTACACGGGCGACTTTAAGCTTGGGCCCAATCTAACCGCAGAGGCGTGCATCGTACCCAAAGCAGATACATTGATTATTGAAACGACGTATGGCGTTCCTAAATACGCTTTTCCACCTATTTCCGAGGTCAAGAAGGAGATCCTGCAATTCTGCCATGAAACGATAGATGATCATCGCATTCCCGTGCTTTTCGGATACAGCCTGGGAAAAGCTCAAGAGGCGTTGAAATGCCTTGAAGGCAGTGGCCTGAAAATCCTCCTGCATCCACAAGTACTGAAGATGACTCAGGCATGCGAGGAAATCGGTTTCACGTTTCCTGCGTACTCGGAATTCAGATATGAAGAGGCTAAAGAATGCGTCGTTATCGCGCCTCCTCTTCCGAAAGACTCGAAATGGCTAACCGGAATCCGCAACCACCGTACCGCAATGCTTTCGGGCTGGGCTCTGGACTCATATCGCCACCACTCTAAAGGCTCCGATCGGGCTTTTCCCCTTTCGGACCACGCGGACTTTCTGGATTTGCTCGAATTCGTCGCTCGTGTGGACCCAAAGATCGTCTACACAACTCACGGTTTCGCCCAGGAGTTTGCCCAGACCTTGCGGGATCGCGGTATCAATGCCCTCGAATTGGGTGCCCAGAACCAGCTGGCGTTGGAGTTGCCAATCAATCCAGCTCCAAAGTCGGAATCCCGCACCTCTGAGTCCGAGAGCCACCCCAATGTATCGCCTCATTCGATCTCGAGCTTTACCACTGCAAAAGAAAATGCCGTCAAAGCCGAGAGCCACACGCGAAAGGTAGAAATCGTCAGCGAGTATTTTGCCAATCTTGGCCCAACGGATGTTGCCATCGCCGCCCTATTCCTGTCTGGACACGCATTTGCCCGGGCCTCCCAGCGGAGCCTCAGCATCACCACCAAGACCAATCGCCAGGCAATCCTCTTCGCCGCGAACGCAAACGAGACCGACTACAAACGGGTCCGGCAACACGAGGCCGATCCCAAGGCCGCCTTACTATCACTCCTCAACCCAAACCCGCAAATCGGGCAGACACTCGAAGATTTTCGCGTTCTCTTCGACACGTTGGAGAAGTCGCCCAACCCCGTTTTTCAGCATTCCCTTCTGTCCGAAGCCTATCGAAAACTAGATCCTCGGGAGGGAAAATCGCTTTCTGAGCTCGTGCTCTCCAACCAGGGAAATGCGATCGAAGAGTCCGTCATAGAGGAGGGCTTGGCCAAGCGGTTCGAAGCACCCATCGAAGCGGTTCGGCGAGCCAATCTACGCTGTGCCGACCTCAATCGCGTTGCGAACGCGACGATCGACCGCATGCTCGACTACATCCCTTTGCAACTGTTCTTTCCTTTGAAACTGGAAAAGCCGGCAAAGGGGGATATGGACTTCGAGTTTCTATCCCAGTTTCAGTCGCCGATTTGGGTCGAGGAGCTTCACGATGGGCTACGGTGCCAAATCCATAAAGTGGACGATCGAGTCGAGCTATTCGACGCAGAGGGAAAGCGCATCACCCACCGGTTTCCTGAGATTGCCGAATCAGCCCGATTGATCCCACAGGACTATATTGCGGACGGCACACTGGTTGCGTGGAAGAAAGAGCGCCCGCTTCCTTACAGCGACTTGGAAATGCGCCTGAAGCGTCCGGTCGAGGATCTGTTCATCGGGGAGGACGTCGATACGCTCCTCTGGTTGTTCGATCTATTTTGGTGCAATGGGGACACCCTTCTCAACCTTCCTCTAAACCGTCGAAGGCGGGAGCTAGACACCTTTTCCGTGAATCTCCGGCTCCGGATCTCTCCTGTCCAGAAAGTCGATTCCACAGAGAAGCTGCCATCAATGCTCCGAGACTCCCAAAATCGGGGAAATGGCGGTCTGATCATAAAGGATGCAACCAAAAGGTATGATCCGTTGTCTTTGCAACCTTCCTGGTACTCGCTGAAATAAGCGATATCGCTATTTCCAGCATTGATCAGAAACTTCATTCACGACAAACCTAGTCGATCCAATAAGTCTCGATGCTTGAGAGAAGATTCCAAATTTCGCTCCTTAAACCTCATTTGAATGCAAAATGCGGGTTCATTGCGTGTCTCCTACTATCGGTTTTCTCCACCAGCTCATTCGCAATCAACCCGAACGAGATCAGGGAAGACACAGAAGCCAATCTGCCAAAGGAAATCGTTTGGCCCGAACGCGAGTTTCCTGACCCCAAAAAAACTGCCGACGGATTCAATGCCGGAGAGCGCTTCCAGTTTCGAGGACAATGGGGAATTTTTAGAAAGGTCGCGGAAATCGTAATTTCTACCGAAGACCCTGACCATTCAAACCCTTCGTTACTGGAGGTAAAAACGGAAGCCCGCACAACAGGTCTCATAAAGGCCGTCTTTCCCCTCATGCTTAAGGGCTATACCCTTCTTGATTCGACGGAGGGACGAATTCTCGAAAACAGAGTCACCGACGAGGGCCAATCCAACGAAAAGGAGACCATCACCCGTTTCAACTTTGAGACCGGGAAAATGAATCACGTGGATAAACTGAGACCGGAAAAGAACCAGATCAAAGATCTTCCCTACGCGGCACCCCTCGACTACGCCTCTGCCATTCTCCAAATTCGTGGATGGAAACTGGAGAAAGGGAGTACTTATCCACTTTTCATCAGCTCGAACGGCCGCTTCTACCTCATTGAAATGGAAGCTAAAGGAACCGAAACCATCACCACCCAATTTGGGAAGATCGAGGCCTTTCGCGTGGAGCCGGTATCCGCCTATCCTCAGAGCAAGATCTTCAGAGAGGGAGGTAAAATGGCTATTTGGGTGTCTGCCGACGATCGCCGCATTCCCTTACGACTCGACGTTAAAACGTCCATCGGAACCGCATCCATGCGGCTCGAGGCGTTCACATTAAACGATATCCCGATCTTGGCTCAGTCTAGCTCGAACTAGTGTTCTAGAACAAACCGATAGAGCCGATTCGCCCAATCCTCTCCCGCGTAGTCAACGCCAATTCGGGGAGTCGCCCGCACGCTGGCCTCTCCAATCGGAAGTCCTCGGTCCACGAGCCACATTCCGGTTTCAGTGTTCGCCGGCATCGCGTTGAAACGACGATCCACTCCCAATCGCTTGGTCAGCCTGCCAGGGCCCGAAACCGCGTCCAGTCCTCGGATCAAGATCGCCGCCGGATAGTCAACCGGACCTGTGACTAAGTTGAGCATCTCATGCATCCCATAGCAGAGGTAGACATACCAGCACCCTGGAGACCCAAAAAGAGGCTCGGTACGAAGCGTTCTACCTTTGCTAGCGTGGCAGGCCAAGTCCTCCGGTCCGTCATAGGCTTCGACTTCCGTGATCATATGAGAAAGCTCTCGGTCCTCCGCGCGAATTACGAGATGCTTCCCCAATAGTCCCCGGGCCAGCATCAGGGTATCACGTGAATTAAAATCTGCTTCGACAAGCTTTCTCACCTTGGCCACCATTCTAATTCCTTTCCCTTTCTCAAATAGATTTTGCCACAATGAGCCTCTCCCATTCAAAAATGCCAATCGTAACGCTCACTGCCAACCTCGTAGCGGAGACAACCTACTACGTGGGCGATTGGGGACCGGGCAAAACAAGCAGAGCTACCAAAGAACGTTTTCAAGTGGGAGGAAAAGGAATCAACGTCTCCAAAATGCTCGTACGCCTCGATGCCGATACGACCACCGTTTGCTTTCCTGGCGGATCGTTCGGGCCGTCGTGCACAAAATCACTTGAAGCGGAAAACATTCCATTCCAGGCGTTCACAACTGACTGCGTGACGCGATCCGGTTCGATCATTCGATCACCTGGGAGCAAAGAAATTTCCATCCTCGGGTTAGACTGCCTGGTTTCCAAACAAGCCGTGCACGATTGCGTTGAATACCTGTCTACACTTGACAGGCCCTATCTATTAGCGGTTTGCGGCGTCTTTCCCAATTGGGACTCTGAGACTTGGGACCCTCTTAGAGATTGGCTCAGCCGAAGAGAAGAATTCGTCGAATTGGCAGTAGACACCTATGGCCCAGGACTCAAAGGGTTCGTCCAGCAATCCCCTGCTTTAGTGAAGATCAATCGGGATGAACTGGAAATGTTCTTCGACCATGATGTAAGCGATGCGCCCACAGATTCACTATTGGACCAAATCGAGGCCACGTACGACTGTCCTCAATGGATCATTACCGATGGAGAGAACCCGATTTGGATCAAAATCAAAAACGAATCTTGCGTCAGTATTCAGCCTAGACCCGCCAAATGCGTCTCTCCCATAGGCTGCGGCGACGTATTCTTTGCAACCTTGCTAAACGGAATTGTCAACCATCCCGAAACAGGCATAGTGGACACCGTTCGGCTGGCAGCGGAATACGCATCCCGAAACGCGGAATCACACGGAATCGCCGATTTCGAAATCGAATAGGAAGGCCAGACTCCCATCTGAAAAACAAAAACTCCGAGTTTGTGGTCTACCGATCAAAATGGAAAAACCTATTCAACCCAAAGTACTGGATACGTTTTGAGATAAATTATTTCGGCCCAAAGCGAGTTGAGAATTTGGGATACCTCTCTCTATACGTACTTATTGCGAATAACTATTCTTGAGGTCGACCCGTCTACCGCGATCTCTTTGACCGCGATCGAGATTCGATTATCCTCGTCCAGAGCATCCCAATACCGATCCAAGGTATCCTCTGGAGTCGCCCCGATAGGAAACAAAAGCGGATCTCCGACAAACGTTGGTAGCGGATTTCCATCACCCATGTATGTGGTCAGTCCATACCCGATCCCAGCAGAAGGCGGACTCGGATAAAAGTAATGCCGATCTGTGTATTCCGAATTCGTCTTATTTGCTTTCAGGATGCTCAATCCAATTTCAGGCGATCCATTTGAGAAATCGAGCATACCCGTAATTCTAGGAGTGTAGTTGGGTGCGTCAGGCTCGCGTTCTCGCTGGCTCAGGGCCTCTTTCATCGATTGTCCATTGGACCAGCCATCATGAAGCGTTCGCGTTTGGTCACCATTACTCACCATAAACGCTTTCCGACACTCCAGCATGGCCTCATAGATAATGAGCGATGGGTCCTCAACCTTCGACTCATCAAACGGACGGGTCTCTAGGACACTCGCTTCCGCAGCGAACTGCCGATTGCGACTGTTTGGGCTTCTCCCCATGATAAAGTAAACCTGCTGCCAGTGGGAATCGCCCAGCGATTTCCCAATGATCAAACCCCGCCCTGGATAGGGGTTGCCGGCGATATGTCTCTCGAGTGTTTCGGAAGCGATTTCTAAGGGAGTCATGAGCTGCCGACACTTGGTTTCCCAATACAAGGGTTCAATGAAAAACGAGGCACAATTCGAGGGAACTCGTTCTCTGGCCCACTCAACCCGCTCGATCCCTCAAATTGAGCGCATTACTAAAAATGCGATTGGCGCCAGCGCGACGACTCGCTTAGCTAGCCGCAGGTTGGAAATTCCCAATACTAGCTTTCGACTACCCGAATTTTGCATGGCACTTCTAGACAGACTCTTTAATCGATCCACAAACCTCAGTTCCAGCCAAAGAAAATTCTGGGATGAGCACGGCTACCTTGTCTTAAAAGGCGTTCTAAAGCCGAAGGAAATTCGGGCCTACCTCGACGAGCTCGACTCGCTGTGGAAAACCGGAAACACGATGACAACCCCTTAGTAATCGATTTCTGGGAAGGGGAGCTGACGGGTCACCGGATGCACTTCAAAAACGCTCCAGATGGATCTCGCCGACTCATCAGTAAGCTGAACGATGTACACTTTGTCTCAAAGATTTGCCGCAACCTGATACTCGATGAAGCTTTAGCCAGCGTTTTGGCCGAACTACTCGGCGGCGATCCGCTCGCAATTGAAACCCCCACCTTCGAAAAGGAAAGCGAACAAGAGGACCATTTCGACCCTTACTACATGCCCGCTCCCTCTGCGGAGGAGATGGTTGTCAGCTCCATTTTCCTGGAAAAGGTTGGGACCCGTCCGCGTCTACCCCAAAAGCTACTTGATCCCTCCCTGTCAGTTTTCCGATGGCAATATCTACGTCTCGGACAAACACAGCGAAGTACCCTTGGCCAAAGAGTGCATTCGCAAGGAGCTTTCAGATCGCGGCATCCAGGAAGAAATTATAACCGGTGATATCGGCGATATCCTTATTTGGCGTGGTCAACTCTATCACGGTGGAACACCTATCAAGGATAAATCGCTTACGCGCAATAGCCTTGTCACCCCCTAATGGGATAAGAAAGACGTTCTGCCAGAACAGACGGAAACGCACCGCGAGGGAGCTTAATACCTGATTTGCGACCACCAGAAAACGACACACTAGTTCCTGGATTTGTGGCGGTCTCTTATTGAAATGCTTAGGGCTCGACGTAAACCGGTAGATCTATCTCCGCCACGCCCAGAAGCGTCGTGGCATCCCAGTTTGCGACTCGAAAACAACCGTGGGACTCGGTTCGACCCACTTTTTCTGGCTCAGGGGTGCCGTGGATTCCGTAGCCAGGCAAATTCAAGCCAATCCAGGCATTCCCCACTGGATTGTTGGGACCCGGTGGAATGACGAATCTCTTGGCAATTCCTTCGCGTTGGGCTACCGCGGAGAGAATCTCCGGGTTGAAAGTGTAATTTGGATCTCTTGCAGTAACACTCACTCGAAGCTCCCCACTCGGTCGCTTCTCGACCCGTTGCGCGATACTGACCGGACAGTGGAAAAGAAGTTGGTCGTCATAGCCGTAAACTTGAAGCGTCCGGCTCGAAAGCCGAATTCGAATAGAAGCCACTAGCGAAGGTATTGTGATTGGAGGCACGCGGGGGACTTGGATCTTCTCTCCTGGCTTCAATTTCTTCCAGTCCACGTCTGGATTCAATTGAATGACGAAATCCGGATGGGAATGCGACTCCTCCGCAAGCATTTCCAAAATCGAATGGTATCGCATGCGGTCGAGCTACCCTCGTTCTCGCAAGCTCGAAGGCTTTGGCCCCAGTTGATCGAAGTCGCCCTTACTCAAACGTCTTGTTTCAAATACAGGCTCCTGGATTTTTAGGCGCTTTCCGGTAGCCGCGTCGAAGGCACCGCTTCTCGGCAGTCGATGCCTGCTTTGGTAAGCAAGAAGCACCTGGCGGGTCTGTTCACCCCAAATTCCGTCGACGGTGGAGTCCGACGAAAACCCTTCTCGTGCGATGGCAATCTGTCATTCCGCAATCGATTCAATCGTTCTTGGCGGCAGTCCCTTCTCGCTCTCCACAATCTCAAAATGATTTGAAAACACCAACCAAACTACTAGCCCCAAAACTAGAAAAGCTTATCACTAAAAATAAAACAAATTTCCTCACCTGCTGACCATCCTTAGTCAAAAATTGTCATGCAGAGAGCGACTCGTAAGGAGCTCATCGAGATTGCAGGCTATCTTCGAGTGCCCTCCTGATGGTCTTTCTAAAAAGCGTTCACAGATTGTCCGCTACCAAAAACACGGCAGATCAATTTAGTACTTGGCGTGCGCAACCGTGCCGTAGGCCTGGTTATGCGACTTCTTTTCCTCAAACTCCTCGGTTGAGCAGCCGCACAATTCAGTCTTACGCATCGTGATCGCACTCGTAGGGCAAATCCTGAGACACTTTCCGCAACGAATACATTCCTTGCTGTCGATCCAAATATAAGTCGCCTCGTGATTGAGATCCGTCTCCAGGCTCGTTTCAACGAAATCGTCCTCATCGTAGAAAAGGCGGGAAACTTTGTTGATACAGTCACGCGGCGTTACCTCGATACACCAATTACAGTGGATACACTTGTCGTGATCGATTTCGAATTTGTTTTGGCACCAATAGCAGCGAGTCGCATGCACTTGCAGTGCTTCGAGATCATGACCGAGCTCAACTTCCGCAATGCCATCCCGTTGCCCTAAGGGCAAGGTTGGCATCAGAGGTGGAAGTTGTAAATCGTGATCCCGAACACGGCCTGTTTCACCATTCACCTCCGTCATCTCAATAGCTATATGCTTCTGACGACGCTTCCTACCCATCAAGGACGTATCAATCTTCTCAGCCGCATCTTTGCCGTCCTGAACGGCGGTAATGACATCCAAACTGCCGTAATTGAAATCACCTGACATGAAAACTTTCTCGTGACTCGTAGCATGCCCGTCGCCTTCATTCTGATGAATACCCTCTGGAAGAATATTTAGTGTGCGCGTCTGGCCAATGGCCACAATCAATAGATCGCAGGGAAATTCCTCCTCGGTTCCCTCGATCGCCCGCACGCGTGGTTTTCCAACCTCGCTGGTGACATCTTCAAGAGCGTTACGCTGAAAAGACACTCCGACCAGCTTCCCGTTTTCAACCCGTGCCGAATGGGGATTCATCAGCGTTTCGATGTGAATGTTCTCCACCCCCATCTCCTCAATCTCATCGTACTTAGCCGCCATTTGACCCGCGGTTCGGCGATACACTATGGTGACCGTTCCTTCCTCTCCCACAAGGCGAAGCGCCGCTCGGGCACAAGACCGAGCACAGTCCACCGCGGTAAATCCACCGCCGACGATGATCACATTCTGCCCCGTCATAGAACCGTCTTCGATATCGCCCATATTGTAGTCGTGCATGAACTTGAGACCAGAAACCGCATGCCCATCATCCGGAAGACCAGGCAATTTCAAATTAGACGCATGTACCGTACCAACGGATACTAATACCGAGTCGTATTCGTCGATGACTTGCTGCATCATCTCTGCGTCTACCGAAGTGTTCAGCTTCACATCGATACCACTGTCTATGATCGCCTTGACTTCTTCTGCCACGGTTTCGCGGGGAAGACGGAAGATTGGGATGCCCTGTACCATCATGCCGCCTAAGACCTTGTCTCTTTCAAAAATCGTCACGCTGTGTCCATAGCGGCGAAGCTCGCGTGCTGCAGTCAATCCTGATGGACCGCCTCCAATAACAGCGACTCGCTTCCCAGTCTCCTCAAACCAGGCGGGCAAAGGCTCTGGCTTGCTCGTTTTTAAATCCGACGCTCCTCGCTTGAGGTGGCAAATGTGAACCGGCCCATTGATGTCCGTCCAGTTATGGCGGCACCCATCCTCGCAAGGACGCGAGCAAACGCGCCCGAGAACACCCGAAAAGACGTTGTCTTCCTGGTTAATCAGATAGGCCTTGTCTGGATTGCCTTCAGCTAAGGCCTGAATGTAGTGAGGTACCCTCGTTTTCGCCGGACAAGCTGCTTGGCAGGGAATGTCCTTGGCATAGCTCTTAAAGTCGAGGGGCTCCGCCCCCACTCCCGCGAAAGTCGAGTACTCCTGATCAATCGGAGCCGTATCGTATTTGATATCGAGTTCTTTAACGGCTTCTAAAAAGGGTCCTAGTGATTTGTCTTCACTCATTGTATTAAGTTGCTTAGCTCGTTGGTTTTTCGTCTGCAGGAATCAGCTTCCGTATCTCTTTGGCTTTAGACTAGTTCGCTGCCGACTATTTTACTCCTTCTTGAGCGCTCACGCGATTAACACACTGCGCCAGCGTCTCATCGCCTTGTCTTTCCTTCAAAAACGTATCCAGTATTGTCTCTACAATACGGGCACAGTCACTGAGCTTATACTCGCCCAGTAAACGCCCGAGACGATTGTGCTCGCCACCGATTCGAATTTCGTAGGCCTCGACTGAACCGATTTGCTCTCTTATTCGCATACCTCGGAATCCGATGTCGGCGATGCGATAAGGGGAACAGCTATTCGGGCAGCCCGTAATATTGATATAGGCTTTGTCCCAAATTTCTGAGTACTTCGGATTTTTGACTACCGGATGCAAAATATCAAACAAAGCACGCGTTTCAGTCACGGCTTTGGGGCAATAGGTCGAGCCCACACAGGCTACCATGTCTTGGAGGCCGAAAAACCCTTCAGTCGCGAATCCCGCCTTCTTGATTTCCCCTGAAAGGGTCTCAACTTTTTCTGGCTTCACGCCATGAATTTCTATATTCTGCCGTTGAGTGAAAAAGAGGCGCTTGTCTCCAAATTCTTCAGTCAGTTGAGCCATTCGCTTCATTTGCGGATGCGTGATTTCCCCCTTGGGAACCATTACCCGAACGGTCACCAATCCATCGGTGCCCACTGGGTTTGGCTCTAGCAAGGGGCGATCCGGATAAGGAACTCCAAGATCTTCAACGGCGTCCGTGAAAACGAAACCGTCTAAACTGACATTTTCCTTTTCGAGGAAGTCGATTACCACTTCCCGGCAGAATTCTATTCCCTTCTTTTCGACCACGAATTTCAGGCGAGACTGTGTCCGATCCCTCCGGTCCCCATTGTCACGAAACAGTAGCGCAATCGCTCGATTGACTGCCGCAATCCGGCCTGGAGGGACAAAGGCAAAGAGTTCTTTTCCGATGAATGCCTCCCAGCCCATGCCGCCGCCTATGACGACTTTGAAACCAGTCTCCTCCTCGCCCGACTCGTTCTTACGAGTAACCGCAATGGCGCCAATACAGTTGATAAAGGGCTGTCCGCAGCCCGCGCCACATCCGGAAAAGTTGATCTTGAACTTGCGAGGCAGGTTATCGAGATCCCGCATCGCTGTAAGCGCCTTTGCAGTTTCCTTGGCGTAAGGCAGCACGTTGATTCGCTTGTACTGGCAGGTTTCGGCGAGCGGACAGGCAACCACGTTACGTGTCACATCACCGCAACCATGGAAGCAGCTTAAATTGTCTTTCGCCAAATCCCGCAGCATGTCCGCAAGAGCGGGGGCCTTGAGCCAATGGAACTGGATACACTGACGTGTCGTGATGGAAATCTTGCCTTGGCCATAGTCCTCGGCGACTTGCACAATCCGACGTGCTTGGCTAGAAGTCACCACACCACCCGGAATGACCACACGCGCCATGTGCGCTCCGGGGTGGCGCGAACCGTAAATACCATACCACTTCGAAAGCAGCTTTTCGCCTCCGCCAAGCGCACCCTTCCGAGCCACCTCGTCAAAATCCAGAGTCAGCCCATTGTCTTTAAGCTGCTCTTCCTCACTTACGCGTCTCTTATCGAGTCTCCACTGCATGTTTTTGAATCGTTTGTTTTAGACTGTAGACGTATTAACCTCAACCGCTTCAGCCTGGTTTCCTAAAGTTTAATCTTGGTAGAAAAGAAGCGTCGAAATATATCGCTCTCCGGTGTCTGGCTGCATGACCACAATATTCCTGCCTTGGTTTTCGGAACGGCTCGCAACCCTTTTTGCCGCTAAAGCCGCCGCGCCCGACGATATTCCCGCAATGAGCCCTTCGCTTTTGCCAAGCTCCTTGCTCGTCCGAATCGCCGCATGGCTCTCCACTTGGATGACCTCATCCACGACGTCCGAATTATAGGCCCCAGGCACAAATCCCGCGCCGATTCCCTGAATCAGGTGCGGCCCCATTTCTCCGCCGCTCAAAACAGGGGACTCTTCGGGTTCGACTGCGATAATCTGGATATTAGGATTCTGCTCCTTCAGAAACTTACCCGTCCCTGAAACCGTTCCACCCGTGCCCACTCCGGCGATAAAGATATCCACTTTCCCTTCGAGATCTTTCCAAATCTCCGGTCCAGTCGTTTCGTAATGAACCTGAGGATTCGCCGGGTTCTCAAATTGCTTAGGCATGAATGACCCCCTGATTTTGCCGTTTAACATCTCCGCTTCCTCAATCGCTCCGGGGATTCCAAGGTGACCGTCGGTCAAAACGAGCTCAGCGCCCAAATTGATGAGAAGCTTGCGGCGCTCGATGCTCATCGACGAGGGCATCGTCAAAATGATTTTATAGCCTTTAACCGCGGCTGCAATCGCGAGACCGATTCCCGTGTTTCCCGAAGTGGGCTCAATGATCGTACCGCCTTCCGTGAGCTCGCCGCTGCGCTCCGCCGCTTCAATCATCGCTTTGCCAATTCGGTCCTTAACGCTCCAACCAGGATTGTAGCCTTCAAGTTTTCCAATGATATTGCCTGGCAAACCCGCTCCAAACTGGTCCAAACGGACCAGCGAAGTGTTGCCTATCATGTCGCATAAATTGTTGTAGATCGCCATGTCAGTTGAAAATCGGAATCGAGATCGGAGAAATACTCCAACCCCACACTTTCCAGAGCCCCATCAAAATGGGCCTGGCAAAACGAAGAGCAAGGAGAAATGCCCTGTGAAACGCGTCATATAAGCCAGTCAAATTCCCACTAAAAGGGCATGCTATTTACCAAAAAAAGGCCCGCAAGAAGCGGGCCTTTGAAAGATTTCTCTAAGTTTGATCCTAGTAACGATAGTGACTCGGCTTGTAAGGGCCTGCGACATCCACGCCAATGTAGTCGGCCTGCTCCTCGGTCAGCTTGGTTAGCTTGACACCGATCTTCTCTAAATGGAGACGGGCGACCTCTTCATCGAGCGCCTTAGAGAGCAAGTAAACACCTGGCTTGTAGGTTTCCTTGTTTCTCCACAGATCGATTTGAGCCAATGTCTGGTTCGCGAACGAATTGGACATCACGAAAGATGGATGTCCCGTTGCGCAGCCCAGATTCACGAGGCGGCCCTTGGCGAGCATGTAGAAGCTGTTTCCACTTGGGAAAGTGTATTTGTCTACCGCCCCTTGCGATTCGTCCTTGATCACATCGACATTGATTCCCTCGTAAGCGTTTAGCTTGTCGATCTGAATCTCGTTATCAAAGTGGCCAATGTTACAGACAATCGCCTGGTCCTTCATTTTCTCCATGTGCTCAACTCGGATGATGTCCTTGTTACCAGTAGTCGTTACATAGATATCCGCTCGGCCCAAGGTGTCTTCGACTGGACAAACTTCAAAGCCCTCCATCGCGGCTTGCAGGGCGCATATCGGATCGATCTCAGTCACGATGACGCGAGCTCCCATTCCTACGAGGGCTTGAGCGCAACCTTTCCCGACATCACCGTAACCGCAAACTACAGCCACTTTGCCACCGGTCATCACATCGGTCGCCCGCTTGATGCCATCGATGAGCGATTCGCGGCAACCGTAAAGGTTGTCGAATTTTGACTTGGTAACCGAGTCATTCACGTTGATCGCAGGAACGAGCAATTTCCCCTCCTCCATCATCTGATAAAGACGGTGGACACCGGTGGTCGTTTCCTCGGAAACACCTTTCCACTCTTCCACAACCTTTGCCCAGCGACCAGGGTTCTCGGCATGTATCTTCTTGAGTAGCTCCTTGATAACCTGCTCCTCTTCGGTGCCTGAGTCTGTATTCACCCATTCGCTACCATTCTCGAGCTCCAGTCCCTTGTGGATGAGTAGAGTTGCGTCGCCTCCATCGTCAACAATCAACTGAGGACCCAGCCCTCCCGGAAACGCCAATGCTTGATCGGTGCACCACCAGTATTCTTCCAGAGTTTCACCTTTCCAGGCAAAAACAGGGACACCAGCCTTAGCAATCGCTGCCGCCGCATGGTCTTGCGTCGAATAGATATTGCAGCTGACCCAGCGTACCTCCGCTCCCAGCTCTACGAGCGTCTCTATCAATACAGCAGTTTGAATCGTCATATGGAGTGACCCCATAATCCGTACGCCTTGCAGCGGTTTTTCAGCCGCGTACTTATCGCGAATCGCTACCAGGCCGGGCATTTCATGCTCGGCAATTTCGATTTCCTTACGGCCAAAATCCGCAAGCGAAATATCCGCAACCTTATAATCAAGTGTTTGTGTATCGCTCATGTGTATACTTTATTTTGAAAGTTTCTTAACTGCTCTCGCGAGGGCGGTCGCCTTGTTTGTTTGCTCCCAAGAAAGGTAGTCTTTCCCGAAGTGACCGTAATTGGTCGTGGAACGGTAAATCGGCTGCTTCAGTTTTAGCTGCCTGACGATTCCCGCCGGCTTGAAATCGAATACCTCGCTTACCGCTGCTTCGATAACTTCCTCGTCTACCTTACCCGTTCCAAATGTATCCACCGTGATCGATACCGGTTCGGGATGCCCAATCGCATACGCCACTTGGAGCTCGGCTCGATCGGCAAGCTTGGCCGCGACGATGTTTTTCGCTACCCAGCGGCACATATAGGCTGCCGAGCGATCGACTTTCGATGGGTCTTTCCCCGAGAAAGCTCCCCCTCCGTGGCGCCCGGATCCTCCGTAGGTGTCTACAATAATCTTACGGCCGGTTAATCCGGCATCGCCCTGGGGGCCGCCAATGACGAAACGCCCGGTCGGATTGATCAAGTATTGGGTATTTTTAGTGAGAAGACTCTTCGGAAGGCATTTCTTGATGACCTTCTCGATCATAAATTTCTCGATGTCTTTGCGGCGTACGTCTTCCGTATGTTGGGTCGATATTACAACCGCCGTGATCTCAATCGCCTTGTCCCCTTCGTAACGAATCGAGACCTGCGACTTGCAATCGGGACGAAGCCACTTGGCTTGACGCCCGGCATGACGAATCTTCGCGATCTGGCGACCAATCCGATGAGCAAACATTACTGCGGCCGGCATAAGTTCTTTGGTTTCGTTTGACGCATAGCCAAACATGATTCCCTGGTCACCCGCGCCTTGCTCTGCGGTGTCCTTGTCCTTTGCCTTCTTAGCGTCTACACCTTGGGCAATATCCTCTGACTGGCTAGTCAGGTTGTTCGTTATGAAAACCTTATCGGCGTGAAAGATGTCATCGTCATTCACATATCCAATCTCACGAATTGCCTGACGAACGATTTCTTCATAATTGAGTTTCGCTTTGGTAGAGATTTCTCCCGCTAGCACCACCTGGTTACTCTTAACCAAGGTCTCGCAGGCCACCCGGCTGTTGGGGTCCTGGGCGAGGCAAGCGTCCAAAACGCTGTCTGAAATATAGTCAGAAACTTTGTCCGGATGCCCTTCAGCAACCGATTCTGATGAGAATACGTATTTTTTGGCCATAAATGTAACGAATTTCTATGAATTCATTCGAGCATTGCACTCAAATATCAACATATCCTGATTTATTGATATGTTATTTAGAAATTCAAGCCAATACTGCCCTGAACAGGACTGGATGACTCTCTAGTCGGGCCATTTTAGGCAGTAGAGCCTAATGGTTTACAGAAGAACAGAACCGGCTCCCAACTAGCGATTCGCAAACCACGCTAGAAAATGAGCTACTAGTTTGCCCTGCTGTTCGCGGTTCGCGCTTCTCTGGCTTTGCGAAATTCCTCCCGCTGCTTCATCCCGTTCGCAAGGAGATCACTGACAAAGAGACGGGCTTCTTCCTCCTTGATGAGCGTCTCGTCATCTTTAACTGCGACGACCTTCTTCTGGGGTGCAGCGCCGGATCCGCTTGCTCTGACTGGCGCGGTCCGCTTCAACGCGACAATTTCGTTTTCATTGATGGCTATTTCCCGCGTTATCCCATCCAAGCTCACTGAAATCGTGCCATTATCCTCGTCAAATCCGGAGACAGAAATCCCATCTTCCGCACCATCGAGGGGAATCCAATGACTTTGCTTAGTCTCAGCATCGTAAAGGCTAATCGTCACCTCGCCCCCTATACCCAGTAATCCCGTAAACTCCATTTTATCCAATTTGGAAGGGGCCACTTGCGCAGGAGCTTTGCTTGTAACCGTCTTGGTGACTCGCTCAAACGGGGACTTGGGCTCTTCGCCAAAGACAAAGGAACATCCAAAACCTAGGATAACAAGAAAGGCCGCGTTAAAGACGCGTCCCTGATGCAATCCCTGAAATAAAACTCTCATTCCTTTTGATATACGTAACGGCACCAACCCTAGGATTCATTACCAAACAATATTGCGACTCCGAAACAAGCGACAAAAAACGACAAAACCAGCCCCTCAAAGAGGGGCTGGTCCCCGTAATCACAAAGCCTAACGACTTTGTAAAATATATCAGTCCACGATTTACTCGATAACGGTCACGTCGACGAGTACTTCGCCTGCAGCGCCCTCTTCGTCGCTTACAACGATCGTATAGACACCCTCTGTGAGGGTCAGCAGAGCTGCGGTACTAGTCGTATCGTCCGTAGGGAGAGCTTGGCCTTGGAAATCAATGGTTGCCCAAAAGGGGAAGAGCCCCGCGAACCCTGCGGCTGCTACAATCTGGGCCGCGCTCGCTTCTCCACCTTCATTCCATTCATCAACCGTAGCAATCGCTATGTTCACCGGTGGAGTCTGTGTGAAATCCGTCTTGAAGAGAGTCATAGTCGGATTCGGCATCGGGCTTGTGACGCCTAGGTCAGCCAACTTTGGCCCTACTGCGCGGATAAGAACGGTTTTGGTGCCAAAAACGGTAAAGCCGGGAATCAGACTCTCTCCCGCTGCGACATTTGAGCGCGCAGATACGTTTACAACGGATCCGTCGGCAGATTCGGCCGCAGACAAGTATCCAGCCTCGGAAAGATAGGTCCAGCCTGCCATCCAATTGTCATCCGTGGAAAAGGCGCCTTGATAGTCTACTGGCGTAAACCAAGCGTCACCCTCTGGAAAGTCTGCCAAAACGTTTGTCAACGCAGGGCTGTTCGATTGAGGACGTGGATCGAAACCACCGTCTGCCGCCCGAGAAATTCCTCGGAGCAGAGCCGCTTCAACCGTGTTGTTGTTTGTTGCATCAGCAAGGAACGCCTCATCATCGTCCAAATTCGTACCACCCGCTCCAAGTGTGTCCGTCTCGTCGCCGTGAAACAGGTCGCCGACTTCGAAGTCCCAAAGATTGTTAGTGATGTCGATCAGAGAGACGGTCTCACCATTGCTCGCGATGCGAAGGCCAGAGTCTGCCTCAATTCGAATTCCGGTGGGCCATCCCGTGAAAATGGAGTTCTTGTAAACCGCATAGGCGTTGTCGCGAATGCGAAGAGCCGCTCCATCCTCGCCATTGCCGACATAGGTTGCGTTGTAAATCGTGCCCCCTCCGAT
Source organism: uncultured Opitutaceae bacterium (assembly GCA_937942145.1). Lineage (GTDB taxonomy): Bacteria > Verrucomicrobiota > Verrucomicrobiia > Opitutales > Opitutaceae > Pelagisphaera. The sequence continues at coordinate 718 of CALDFV010000141.1, read as the reverse complement.
ATTACGACCGGCATTGAATGAGGTCTCCCCGTCGTGCTCTCCCCCATTGTCGGGCTCGAACTTAGAGTTGGCAACCGGTCCACCCACGTACACCCAGAACTGGCCACGTCCTTCCCAGCCTTGGTCGTAGTCGAATCCATCGTCACCGCCATAAGCAGCTACTGCGTATTTAAGATCTACCGTGCCACCGAAGAATTCGATGCTGTCGTCGGAGTTGGCAAAAACTTCTATGTGATCGATTTGGGTGCCTCTGCCGACGCCTCCGAGTGTTAGCCCATTGATCTCCGCATCCTGAGCCAATTCAGAACCACCGAAACGAATGGAAACGTAACTTAATACTCCTGAGCTGTCTTCAGTATCTGTTCCGCCAAATACACGAGAGGCTTCGGGCAGAAATTCTGGAATACCTTCCACTGTGTCTGTAATAGTAGTGCCTTCTGCGAAGCTATTCTTGTTTCGGTCGGAATTAATCGGAGCGTTTCCTAGGATGATCAGCCCACCCCAAGCGTTGCCATTTTCAGGTCCCCAGGATCCATCCATCGGATCCGCTTCCGCAGTGAAAATGATTGGAGCAGAGGGAAACCCGACCGCGTTGATCTTGCCCGTTTGAGAGATGATCAGCGCCGTGGCATCAGTTCCTGTCCCCGCAGCGCTCTTGATGACAGTACCTGCCTCAATCGTCAAAGTAGCCCCGACCACCGTTATAAAACCAGACATG
>CALDFV010000140.1 GCA_937942145.1 uncultured Opitutaceae bacterium | reverse complement strand
CTCCCGTGTAGGGATTCAGAAATACCCGTCCCCCTCGATTTCCTTCAGGACGAATTTCTGTGCAGTAGGCGCTAAAAGAGTGAATGGGCGATTTCGGGATTCCCAAATGATTGACCCTCAGCGGAGGGTCGGCGGATTCGTAACGAGCCAGTGCTTCAGCAATCGAAAGCGGAGTCCCCACCGGATCGAGCTGGAAAAGTTCTTTGTGCTCCCACCGGAACAGGTCTCCCTCGAAAATCAGAAGTGCCCCTGTTAGGCATACCAGCGCAACGGGAACTGCCGAAATCCAGCCAATCCAAAAATGTAGATGAAACCAGATCGATCGTCTTCTACCCTTAGATCCAGCCGATAGAGAGTTGTCTACGAGATCATTCACAAGCGGGTGATTCGGTTAACCATGACAAGCAGTAAACTAGACTCTCCCGACTCATTTGGTCAATGAAATGGTTTTCCTTCCCCAATCGGTCCGATTCGCCTACGCTTTCCGGAAATAGAATTACTGTATGACGATTCGGACGCAAATACTCTCCCTTTCAGTTCTTATCCTCGCCTCTCGAGTTGGGCTCCCCCAAGAGCTCCCTCCCGGTGAAATGATTTTGCCAGAGTCTGCCCTTCCGTCCTACGAGTCGGAGATCGATCACGCGCGCCTGATCCAGGACGATAAGCTGACCAGCTTCAATATGGGACAGAAGATCTATCAGCAGGTCTGTCACAACTGCCACGGGGATATAAACCTGCCGGGTTCCATTCCCAATTCCCTGCGATTCGCCGAAGGGGATTTCCAGCATGGCAATGACCCTTACACCATGTACCAGACCATCACCCGTGGCTGGAGACTGATGGCGCCGCAAACCGAGTTGACCCCTCGAGAAAAGTATTCAGTCATTCGCTACATTCGTGCCCATTTTATCGAGGAGCGAAATCCGGATCAGTACTTCAATATTACCGACGAATACTTGTCGGGTCTTCCCAAAGGAAGCCAACTGGGCCCGGAACCCACTAAACGCGAACCGTGGAGAGAAATGGATTACGGTCCGTTTCTCACAGGCACGTTCGAAATCGTGCCGGAAGAGTCCGAACTCTATCGCTGGCCAGAGGGGAAGGACACTCGTGGCTACGTCGCTCCCGACGCGAACCTCGCCTACAAAGCCATCGCCATCCGGCTCGATCCAGGCGAGGGGGGCGTCTCCAAAGGAAAAACCTGGCTGGCTTTCGAACACGACACTATGCGGATCGCCGGCGCTTGGACCGGAGAGGGCTTCACCGATTGGCAAGGAATCAATTTCGACCGCAAGCATTGGCATTGGCCGCGCACGCGCGGCAAAGTCCTCTTTGAAACCGAGGATGTTCCCGGATGGGCCAATCCTGCCAATGGCTCTTTCGAGGATCAACGCATCGTCGGCTTAGATGATCGGCGTTTCGGACCACTGCCGCGCGAGTGGACTCAATTCAAAGGGCTTTATCGACACGCGCAACGTATTGTTATTTCTTATACAGTAGGCAAAGCGGATATATTGGAGAACCACCTGCTTACGAATTCAGGAGCCATTGCTCGAATACTGAATATTGGAAAATCAGAAAGAGATCTGAAACTGCGACTCGCCAATTCAGGGGCTACGATGTCCGTCCAGGGAAGCGATGCCATTAAGCTCGAGGAATCCGGTGGTTTTCTCACTGCTTCTATCCCAGCGGGAGCGACTCCTTTAAACGTCGCGTTCATTTCTGGATCCGGTTCCGTTCAAACGACTGATCTCGACCTCGCCCCCCTTACGAAAGGAAGCCCCTCGGAATGGCAGCAAGGTGTTCCCTCCCCGATCGTTCGCGGAAGCCAAGAGGGACCCTTCCAATGGGACAGTTTCACCCTTCCCAAGGCAAATCCCTGGAAGAGCTGGCTGCGAACGTCTGGGGTTGACTTTTCGCCTGACGGCGAAACCGCCTATCTATGCACTTGGGATGGGGATGTCTGGCGCGTTGAAGGACTCAACGACGAAAACGCCCTCAATGCTCAGTGGTTTCGCATCGCCGCGGGATTGTTTCAACCGCTCGGCATCAAGCTCGTTGATGGGGAGATCTTCGTAACCTGTCGCAATCAGTTGGTCCGACTGCACGACCTGAATGGTGACGGCGAAATGGACTACCATGAAGCGTTCAATTCCGATCACCAAGTGACTCAGCACTTTCACGAATTCGCGATGGGGCTCCAAGTGGATGACGACGGGAATTTTTACTATGCAAAAAGCGCCCGCCACGCCCGACCACCACTCGTTCCTCATCATGGCACATTGCTGAAAGTGAGCCACGATGGAGAACGAACCGAAATTTTGGCCAATGGATTTCGAGCCGCCAATGGCGTCTGCATCAATCCAGATGGGTCATTTATCGTCACGGACCAAGAGGGCCATTGGAATCCCATGAACCGATTGAATTGGGTTTATCCGGATGGACGCTTCTACGGCAACATGTGGAGTTACGGGGCTCCGGAAGACAGTTCCGATTCGGCAATGGAACGCCCGCTGGCCTGGGTAGACAAAGGTTTCGATCGTTCGCCTTCTGAACTCCTCTGGATCGATAGCCCTTCCTGGGGACCGCTTGATGGAAAACTCCTAAACCTATCCTACGGCCACGGCCGCCTGGAGATCGTTCCACACGAAATCGTCAATGGCCAACCACAGGGCGGACTTCAACGTTTGCCTATTCCCGATTTTCCAACGGGCACGATGCGGGGACGTTTTCATCCTCAAAATGGCCATCTTTACCTTTGCGGCATGTCGGCTTGGGGAACGGCTCAACTACATCAGGCCGGCGGCTTCTACCGTATCTGCAAGACGGATGCCCCTGCTCATTTACCCATTGGTCTTCGGGCCAGCGAACAGGAAATCGAGATAGAGTTTTCAGATCCTCTGACACAACTATCGCCTGAGATGCTCCGCAACTCTATAATCGTCCGTACTTGGGCTCTCAAGCGAACCGCCAACTACGGATCCGCCCACTACGACAAAAAGGAAATCGAAGTCGCCGGTGCCAGCCTATCGCCCCACGGGAAAATTCTTAGATTGAAAATTCCCGACATCGAGCCCGTATGGCAAATGTCCATCAAATACTATCTCAAGGGAGCTAATGGCGAACCGGTCGAAGGAGAAATCCAAAATACCATTCACGAAATAAGAGCGAATTTGTAGTCAATCTCAACGTAGGAGCGTCTTTACGTAGCGATAACACCGAGCGATCGCCGCATAAAGACGCTCCTACATTTAAAATGCCAAACCAAACCCATACAACTCAGAGAAGGTAGGGCTGTTTATCCTTAAGTAGCCGATATATCAAACTACTGCGGCTGAATAGGGATAGTCAGCCCTACCCTCGTCTTAAATTCCCGCAAGACTGACAACGCCCTTAATTTCCTAATGAATAGTTTGTCCCTAAGTTCTCGTCGCTTCGTTCCTTCGCGTTTCGCAATTTTCATCTTACAATTTGCCATTCTTGTCTCGAGCGTCGCTCGCGGCGAGATTCCCAACATCCTATTCATCTATGCTGACGATCTAGGATACGGGGACGTCAGCTGCTACAATCCTGATTCAAAAGTCGCCACCCCTAACATTGATCGATTGGCAACAGACGGCATCCGTTTCACCGATGCCCACAGTCCATCGACTGTTTGCACGCCGTCCCGTTACAGCGTGATGACAGGCCGAATGGCCTTTCGTCTAAACTACGCAGGTGTGTTTACTGGAGTCCAAGGCCCCTGCCTCATTGAGGAAGGACGGCTCACGCTTCCTCAGATGTTGCGCGAAAGCGGTTACGCTACGGCTCTTTTCGGCAAGTGGCACATCGGCATGACGTTTCTAGATAAAAACGGTGAGCCCGTAAGTGACGAAAACTACAACGAGGATGTCGAAATACCAGGTGCCTACGATCTATCCCAAACAAACTTCTACACTTCCGACAAAGCGGTGGCCATGGTTCAAAGCGTAGACTATTCTAAACCAATCCCGGATGGACCCATCAACCGCGGATTCGATCAGTTTTTCGGTACCGCCTGCTGCCCCACCACCGACTGGCTTTATGCCTTCATAGAAGGCGATCGCGTACCAGTCCCTCCTACGCGCCTTTTTGATAAGTTTCCCCTTCCTGTCCATCCCTACTCACAGGACAATCGAATCGGTATGATCGCCCCCGGATTCGATATGGAAGAAGTCGACCTTCTCTTTCTAGAAAAGAGCCAAACTTTCCTCAAAGACCATGTGCAGTCAAAGCCAGACAAACCCTTCTTTCTTTTCCACTCCACCCAAGCGGTCCACTTGCCATCATTCCCGGCGGATCGGTTTAAAGGAGAAACAAACGCCGGACCCCATGGCGACTTCATCCATCAGCTCGACTATATCGTAGGCGAGTTATTGAATACACTCGATCAGCTCGGTGTCGCGGATAACACACTTGTCATTCTATCGAGTGACAACGGTCCGGAAGTTCCCAGTGTAATCGCCATGCGGCGAGACTACGGCCACGACGGGGCGAGACCTTGGCGTGGGATGAAACGAGATCAGTGGGAAGGCGGCCACCGTGTTCCCTTCATCGCTCGCTGGCCCGGCAAGATCCAATCAGGCAGCACCAGCCACCAGACCATCTGCCAAACAGACATCATAGCGACCTGTGCAGCGATTACCGGATACAAGCTGCCTGAAAATGCGGCGGAAGACAGCTACAACATCCTGCCGGCTTTAATCAGCGAGGACAAAGGCGAAGCCATTCGCCCTTATACGCTCCATCAAACGAATCGGCTCGGGCTTGCCATTCGCCAAGGACCTTGGAAATATCTCGACCACCAAGGCTCCGCGGGCAATCGGTACGAGCAAGAGAGAATGGCTCCCTTTCGCATTGAAGATTCTGCACCCGACGCCCCTGGACAGCTCTACAATTTGGATACAGACCCCGGCGAAACCAGGAATTTGTACTATCAACATCCCGAACGCGTCAAAAAACTCAAAGCGATCCTAGAAAAGAGCAAAGCCAGCGGTCGTAGTAGATGACCGGTAGGAGCGGTTTTACACCGCGATCCACAAAGGACTATCGTGGCATAAAGCCGCTCCTTCAATTGAAATCAGATTGTCACACAAACCTTGTTCAATCTCTATGGCCGCGCCACCCTCACGCTCCATCGTACCGATTGATCCAGTGATCATCCTCTTGCCACAGGCTGAACCGCCCTGTGCCAAGCAACATCAGCCAAATCACACTAGAGAACAGCGCGTAGTCGATCGAAAGTAGCGAATGTTCAATGGAGTGCCTGCCCAGCAATCCGATCAGCAGTAAACAAACCACCCGACCTGCGATACCTAGCAGGATGAAAAGGGCCGCTACCAACAAGCCGCCCGACCAGAAGACGTTTTGCCAATCTGATCCTAAGCCAGAAAGTGTTGGCCAGCCCGATCGCTCAAGCATCGCACCCAACATCACGACGATGCCCAACCGCAGGACCGGTTGCAAAACGGATTGACTGATAGAGGTCAGGCGACGAAAGAAGCGGTCCACGGGTTCAGACTGTCGATCGATTCGCCCGCTCACAATTAGCCAGTCAATGGCAAATCCGACTAGGGCGGGAAACATGAAAGCGATGCCAGCAACAGTAGTCACTGGCGGAGAAAACAGGGGCCATAGCACCACAGCCAAAAACCCCATCTGAAAACCGGCCCAGGCCCGCCGATGCAATGCCGGCGGCAGCGGATAAACCGGCAAGCCCTGACGTTTCCGCCATATCAGTCCGCCATGGAAGAGGTAGTAGGCGACCCCAAACAGCAGGTAACTAAAGTGCACCTGCCCATAGCCAAACGCCAGCAGCGAGGCCACCGCCAGACCGAGGGCATCAGACACCATGTCCAGCTCGTTGCCGAGCAGGCTGCTGTGACGGGTCCGGCGCGCGACATAACCATCGATCCGGTCAAGCACGGCCGCGCCAAAATACAAGGTCCCTGGCAGCCAGACTAACAGCGGTCCCTCGGGCCAGGACTGGAAGAGGAAGCCGCCCACCGCAGCAATCAGCCAGGACCGCAGAATCGTAAACCGATTACCCCAGCCTAGCTCCGCGTATAGTGGCGCCGCATGTTCCGGTCGATTGAGATGCAGGCGGCGGCCCGTCTGATAGCAGATAAATCCCCACAAGAGCCCGCCCTGAAGCACCCATTGCCCGGCACCCGGCCATTGCCAAAACAGACCCAACAGTCCGGCCCCAACGACCAGCGCCCCTGCACCCCACCAGACAAGCCTGCCGAATTCAGCAGCCAGAGAAGCCTTCATAGAGTACGAGTTGTCGTTTTGCATAAACAATCATCATCTAAGCGGCCCATAGTAAGTAAAGAAGCAACAAAGTCGGGGTGAGACTTGCCACTAAATAAAGAGTTCTACGATTGCTGCCGCTGAGCAAATATGATCGCAATAAGGACATGTCCAAACCTTCGATCTACTTCGCTTACCCTGGTGAGCTAGATACGCCCACCGGAGGCTATCGCTATGATCGTCGCCTTATCACGGAATTGGGTAAAATCGGGGTGGAGGTTCGTGCCCTTTCTCTGCCGCATTGCGCCCCAGAACCCAGTCACCAGAGCCTTGAGACCGTTAGACAGACTCTGGCGGCCCTCCCAGATCAAGCCACCGTGGTGATCGATGGGCTGGCCTTCGGAGTCCTGGACGACTTAGCCGCCGCCGAGGCGCAGCGACTGAAACTGGTCGCGCTCTGCCATCACCCACTCGCCTTGGAGGCCGGACTGGACGAAGCACAGCGACATAAACATCTGAAATCAGAGCGACGGGCCCTGACCTTTGCCCGGGCAACGGTGGTTACCAGCGAGCATACCAAAGAAATTCTCATAGATCAGTTTGCCATGCCGCCAGAGAAAATCGTCGTCGCCCGACCGGGTACGGATCCCGTTACCTTCGCACCTGGTGACGGCGATCCGATTCGCCTGCTGACAGTAGCATCATTGACTCGCCGCAAAGGCCACGACGTACTGATCGATTCCCTCGCGGCAATCGCCGACCTGCCCTGGAAGGCGCGCTTTGTCGGTAGCAATGATTTTGATCCGGGCTGGGCAGCGAACCTGCAAACACACGTGACGGATTTGGGATTATCCGAGCGGATCTGTTTTGCCGGCCCAGTCGAAGATACACAGGCAGAATACCAGCAGGCTGATGTATTTGCCCTGCCTTCACGCTTCGAAGGTTATGGCATGGTCTTTGCGGAAGCACTGGCGGCTGGTCTGCCGGTAGTTGCTGCCTGCACCGGAGCCGTGCCAGATGTCGTACCGGAACAGGCCGGCCTATTGGTTCCTCCGGATGACACCCCCGCATTGACCGATGCGCTTCGACAAATTCTGAGCGATGCCGTGTTGCGCCGCCGCTTGCGAGACGGAGCCCGAAAGGCAGCCGCAAACCTGCCGCGCTGGCATGATACTGCCACCATTGTCGCCGATAAGCTTAGGGAGGTATCTAAGGTATGAGCGGTTTCAGTGTGGAATGGCTAGACCTGCGGGAAACTGCCGACCGACGCGCCCGCGATGCTGGGCTACTGGCGCAGGCCAAACATTGGCTGAGAGGCGATCCCTCATCCGACGGGCGCGCGACCATCGTGGACCTTGGAGCGGGTACCGGCTCGACGCTGCGGGCCTTTGCTGAATCAGATGACTTTTCTCCAAACGGGATCGAATGGCTCTTAGTAGATCAGGATCGGCCGTTGCTGGCAGAAGCCCGCCGCCGTCATGGGCGTTCACATGCCGTGGAGACCTGCGAGCTGGATCTTGCTAAAATTTCGGATCTGCCGCTGGCCTGCGCTCGCCTCGTCGCGGCCTCGGCCCTGTTTGATCTAGTGTCCGCCGAATTTGTCGACAGCCTCGCTATTCACTTGGAGACGCTTTGCCAGCGACAACCTGTGGGGCTCTACACGGCGCTCAACTACGATGGGACAACCGATTGGGCACCAACCCATCCCCTAGATGATGCTGTCCTGGAAGCATTCAATCGAGACCAACAACGGGACAAGGGATTCGGTCCGGCTTTGGGCCCCGATGCCTGTGGCTATCTGCAACGACGATTTGTTGAGGCGGGCTTTAAAGTATCGTCCGCCCACAGTCCTTGGATTCTGGATGGAGCGGACCGCTCTATGATGACCGAGCTGATCACCGGAATTGCCGCTGCCGCTGCGAACACCCCGGCACTGGATTCGGATTCACTCGAGGATTGGCTCGAATTTCGCCTCGATAAAGTGAACGACAGCAGCTGTATCGTGGGTCACACCGATATGCTGGCTTTGCCACGGGGCGATTCGACCTGAAGCGATAAGGTACAGAAAGCCGGCATTTTCGGGTTGTTAATTGTCCTCTGGCAGGCCTGAATCCTTCCTTGCAGAATCAGGAACTGCCAAAGACTTAACCCATTCTCCCTAGTCCCGTCAGAACCAGCGTTTCCCGTCCAATCGAAGACCCTAAGCTAAATCGCCATGCCAACACCCACCGTAACCCGCGTTACCAGCGCCCGCATACCGACCGACTACGGGGAGTTTCAGCTCGGCTATTACAACAATACCATCGACGACAAAGCCCATCTGGCATTCTACATGGGAGATGACCTTGCGGGGGACGATGTTCTCGTACGCGTGCACTCGGAATGCCTGACCGGTGACATTTTTGGATCCCGCCGCTGTGACTGCGGGGAACAGCTGGACCGGGCACTGCAACTAATCGCCGAAGAAGGCCGAGGGGTGCTGGTTTATCTTCGTCAGGAAGGTAGGGGCATCGGCCTGTTACAGAAGATTCACGCCTATAATCTGCAGGATGCCGGTCATGACACTGTCGATGCCAACCTCATGCTGGGCCATGGCGCGGATGAACGAAGCTATGCCCTGGCATCCTGTATCCTGAAGGATCTTGGCATCACTTCGGTCCGACTGATCACAAACAACCCGGATAAAATCTCCGCCTTGGAAGCCGACGGCATCAAGGTCAATGACCGGGTAGATCTACCCTGCACCGTGCACCCCGAAAACTCACAATACCTGAAGACCAAGGCCGAGCGCTTCAATCACATGCTCCGTTTGGCCAACCCTCCTTCCTAAACCGCAATCAGTGACTTCGTTGAATCTCAACCAGCAGATTGAAGACTGGCTGCATTCCCGCAAAGCGTCTTTCCAATCAGGCAGTCGACCTTTTATAACCCTGTCGTATGCTCAGAGTTGGGACGGCAGCTTGACCACCCACAGCGGTGAGACGCTGTGTTTCAGTGGTGAAGAATCCATGCAGATCACCCATCAGTTGCGTAGCCTGCATGACGGTATTCTCATCGGTATCGGCACCGTCCTTAGCGACGATCCGCAACTCACGGTTAGGGAATGTTCCGGCCCCAATCCGCAGCCTATTGTACTTGATAGTCAACTACGTACGCCCGCCAGTGCCAAGTTGTGCAGCCATCCCGACAGGCGATGCTGGGTAGTGACGGGAAAATCCGATGCCCAATCACCGGGAGACAGTATCGAGGTACTGACCGTGCCAAACAAGGACTCCGACTCGCAGCACGCATCACTGGACGCAGCGGTAAAGCTGCTGCGTGAGAGGGGAATCAAGAGCCTTATGGTGGAGGGTGGCGCCAATGTCATTACTGCCTTCCTACAGGCAGGCCTGGTGGATGCAATCGTTCTGACCATTGCCCCCAAGATCGTCGGTGGCTACAAAGCGGTGGGGAATTTACAGCCAAAGGGTGGAAATACAGTGTTGGATATCAACCCTCTCTATTCCGGTCAAGCTGGTCAGGATATGATTGTCTGGGGCGAACTGCAAAACACCAGGTCCGAGGCATGAGAGCACAGCAACTCTGGTTCACCGAGCCCTTGAAGGTGGAAGTACGCGAACAGGAGCTGCCAGCGCCAACTCCGGATCAGGTCCTGGTTCGCAGTCTTTACTCCGGCATCAGCGCCGGTACAGAAATGCTGGTGTACCGGGGTCAGGTACCAGAAAGCCTCGCGCTGGATGCCAACCTCTCTACCCTGGGTAACGAACGAATCGAGTACCCCTTGCAATATGGCTATGCCTGTGTGGGCCGTATCGAAAGTGTCGGCAGCGCGGTGGATGATTCATGCATCGGTAAAACCGTCTTTTCTTTTCAGCCCCATTCCAGTCACTTCCTGAGTCCCTTATCTAGCCTCATCCCTTTGCCTGATGGTGTGGATCCCCAGGCCGCTGTGTTCCTGGCCAATATGGAAACCGCGGTGAACCTAGTGCTGGATGCGAGTCCACAGGTAGGCGACCGCGTAGTCGTATTGGGCCAAGGTATCTTGGGTTTGCTCGTGAATGGAATCCTTGCTGAATTTCCACTGGCCGCTTTATACTCCCTAGACAGGTCAAGCCAGCGTCGGGCAAGAGGAGTACAAGCCGGTGCCATGGCTAGCTTTGATCCGGACGATTCAGCGGAAAGAAAGGTATTGGGAAACAAGATACGTCTGGATCAACCCCGTGGAGGCGCCGACATTGTGCTGGAATTGACCGGTGCCCCAGAAGCGTTAAATCTAGCAGTGGAACTGTGCGCTTTTTCAGGCCGTATCGTGGTCGGCAGCTGGTACGGCAGTAAGACCGCGGAACTCAAACTAGGTGAGCGGTTTCATCGCAATCGTATCGCCATGGTCAGCAGCCAAGTCAGTACGATTGCTCCTGAACTAAGCGGACGCTGGGACAAGGAGCGACGCTTCTCCGTGGCCTGGGATATGATAGGCAAAGGCCAGCCCGAACAATTCATCAGTCATCGCATGCCCCTGTCTGACGCCGCCGAAGCCTATCGTCTGCTGGACCAAACACCGGAGCAGGCCCTGCAGCTTGTTTTTGACTATAAAGGATAAACCAGCCGAATCGATTCTAGACCAAAGGAATTAAATATGTACACACTCGCCGTAAAAAAGGAATTCATTGCCAGACATTTTTTGATCGGAGGGGACTGGGGCGCCGAAAACGATCCCCATTCCCACCACTATGTGATGCAAGTCCAGCTAGAAGCCGCTGAGTTGGATCAGCACGGTTACCTGGTGGACATCGTCAAGATCGAGGAGGAGATGGAGGCGGCTATCAATTACTTTGGAGAAAGTCTACTCAATGAGCTGCCTGAATTCGAGGGGCTCAATCCCAGCATCGAACATTTTAGCCGTATCATTTGCAACAAACTCTTGGATACAGTCTCGCCACCGGGTTCAGGCCGCTTTACGGTCCGCCTTTGGGAAAATGAATTCTGCTGGGCGTCCTTTTCAAGGGACTTTGGCGGCAGCGGCAGCTGACAGTCCCGGCAGCATCAAGGCTCCGAAGAGCAGCACCAGGACATCGCGCAAACGCATCAACGCGATCAGACCCGCCGCTGCAGGTAAGGGCAGAGCCAGGGCCGAAAAGGCCCAGAACAACCCCGCCTCCACACTGCCAATACCGCCAGGTAGGGGTAACAGAAAGGCCAGCCGCACCGCTGTGAATAAAACCATAAACGTAGTCAGGTCAAAATCCAATCCGACTAAGCGCAGCAACAGCCAGAACTCCGCAATCATACCCGTCCAGCCTAGCAACGACAAACCCACCGCCAAACCCAGGGCCGGACGCTTTTCTTTTATCAGCGTTTGCAGAGACGCGTGCAGCTCCGACCAATGAATAGGGAGCTGGCCCAAGCGCGGGTGCTGCGCCCAAGGTCGAGTTAGGCGTTCGATCCAGTCCCGCATGCGCTCCGGTTGCTGCAGCAGAAACCAAGCGAAAAACGCCAAAGCCAGCACGAGCCCGGAAAGGATCAAGGCGATGGCCTGCCAATCGACAAGACTGCTCGCGGAAGAGATTGCCAAAGCCAGTACAGCCAACAGGAGCACCGCAAAATTAATCCAGAGTTCATAAAAGCGATCCAAGCCCACCGCGAGGAAAGCCGCATGGCCCGGCAGGCTATAGCGCCTCCAAAGCCAACGGACCTGTAACGGCTCGCCGCCAAACTGCGGGCCCGGCGTAACGAAACTGATGAGTTGCCCGGCCTGGCGAACGCGTAGAAGCTGGGTAAAGCTGACCGCTAAGCCCATCGCACGGGTCAGCAGCTGCCAGCGACCGGTCAGCAAGGCGACAACCATCAGATTCAGACAAATCCATACCAGCCATTGGGCCACACTGAGCCTTGCGATGGACTGCAGTACCGCATCGATTGGCAGCTGGGCCACAATCCAGGTCGCCAGTCCCAGGGCCACAATCCAGATAATTCGGATCATTGGAAACTGCTATCAACCAATCTGCAGAATAAATCTCAACCATTGAATTTTTCTGAAAGCAGAAAACAGATGGTCTCCCGGAACAATGGAGTCTCCAAAGGTCCTCTGGTGAATACAAACGGAAGCCAACTAGTTCTTGGTTTTCACGATTTCGTGTTCGACCGCTTCTCCTAGGTTCGCGTATATCTCGGGTATGAAGTGTACCCTTTTCCCCATGATCGCATTGGCGAGCGTCGTATCGATTGCGGTTTCGCTGGCCGCCAACGCCCAGCATGACCCCGTGAACCTGCTCTGGACTCAATATGGTCTCGCCAACAACACGCTAAAGCTGACCACTCATACGGACCTCGACCCGATGGATCCCGTGAACGCAATAGCCAGCCTCGAGCTGAAGTCCGGCGACACATGGAAGATCGTCGCCTCGACAGAAGTAGAACCCCTCACGGCAATGGCCGCCTTCCGAATTGAGAATTGGGATTCGGATACGAGCCGCGTCTACCGGGTAGTCTGCGGCTCGACCTTGATCGAGGGGATCATCAGATCGGAGCCGCTCGACAAGCGAACTCTGAAGCTCATGGCGGTTTCCTGCGTGAACGATAATCGGTTTCCCTATCAAAAAGCCGTGCAACAGATGATCGAGCAAGATCCTGACATGCTCTTTTTTGCCGGCGATCAGCTCTACCAAACCAATGCAGGTGGCGAGACGATCCAAGCCCACGACGAAAAGGACGTGCTGCCTGCTTTGGCGAACTACCTGCCGAAGTGGCGAAAGTTCGGCCTGACCTTTCGCGATCTGCTGAAAGACCGGCCGTCCATCATCCTCACCGACGACCACGATGTTTACGTGGCCGACCTCTGGGGCAACGGCGGCCAACGCATGAGGACCAAGCGGGAAGAAGGATTCAACCCGGGCGCCCCTTTCATTTTCGGCAACGCGGCGGAAAGAACCCGCATGCTCATCTACCGCGAAGGCGGCGGCTACCTTCATCCCAAGTGGACGAATGCGGTTGAGCGCATGCAGATGGGGCATCTGCCCGATGCGGTCGCGCCAGGTCCCTGGGGCTCCGGTATCAGGGCTTACTTCACCTCTTTAGACTACGCTGGCGTCAGTTTCGCCCTTCTCGAAGACCGCAAGTTCAAGTCGCCCCCGACCGACGTTCTCTCCAAGCCAATTGACGATCCTCATAGCAACAAACCGAATACAACGCTCGAGGTAATCATGGATCCCGCTTTTGACACGAGCTCGCTCGACCAGCCTGGTTTGAATCTTTTGGGTGAAGCCCAGGAGAAATTCGTCCGCCGATGGGTGGAAGACGTCGAGCAAACGGGTCGGCTAGCCGCCGTCTTGCACCAGTCGCCTCTGGTGAATGTAGGCAACTACAAACCTTATTACGGCGATATGGATTCCAATGGCTGGCCGCAAACCCCTCGCGACAATGCCCTGCGGACCATCTCTCCATCGCAAGCGATCATGATTTCGGGAGACCTGCACTATGCGACGATCCTAAAACAGGGTATCGACAATTGGGGAGACGGACCTTGGACCTACTCGCTTCCTGCTTTCGGCTCAGGACAGGGACGCATCTGGGAACCAGAGGAACCGCCGCAGGGAGGCGCGATTCCGGGCATGAACGGTACCGGCAACTATCATGATCGCTTTGGCAACAAGCTTACCTTGACCGCAAAAGCCGATGGCATCGTCGGCTACGGCATGGTCCTGTTCGACAAAGAGGCCCGCGAAATCATTTTGGATATTCATCCCATGGACCCCGACACGCGCGATCCGATTGATATCGACGTACCCGGCTGGCCCAAGCGGATCAAGATCGATTGAATATGATGAACATTCCCGATGGCAGGGCTGCTTATCCTTAAGCAGCCGAAAGGCTACTCAGACACGCGGCTGACTAAAGATAGTCAGCCCTACCTTAATCTACCCATGAAATTACCCCTCCTCTCCCTTTCACTCATTCTCTCATTGTCAGTTTTCGCTGCTAGCAAAAACCGGCCGAACATCCTAGTCATCATGTCGGATGATCATGCCGCCCACGCGATCAGCGCTTATGGCGGACGGCTGGCCAATATCGCTCCTACGCCGAATCTGGACCGCATTGCCCAGGAAGGCATGCGCTTCACCAATGCGTTTGTTACCAACTCCATCTGCACCCCCAGTCGAGCGGTCATCTGGACGGGGAAATACTCTCACATCAACGGCGTCTACAAGTTCACCGGCCTCGATCAAAGCCAACCGACTCTACCCAAGTACATGCAATCCCACGGCTACCAAACCGGGTTCGTAGGGAAATATCACTTACACACCAATCCAGTCGGATTCGACCACTGGTCCATACTCCCCGGACAAGGAAAGTATCACGATACTTCCTTTGTGGAAATGGGTGACGAGCACCCCTCCGGAATTGTTCGCCAAGGCAAGGAAACGCCCAATCCTGGCTGGCACTCGTCCGACATCATCACTAAAAAAGCGCTCGAATGGTTT
>CALDFV010000139.1 GCA_937942145.1 uncultured Opitutaceae bacterium | reverse complement strand
GGCAATGGATACCGATGCCAGCGTTAAGGACTGGGTTATGGAAGGTCCCGGCCAAGTGGAGTTTGCAGATGGTTGGCTAGAGATGCGCTCGCCCAATGAAGAGATGCATCACGTTTACTGGTGTCCCGAGACGCTACCCTCCGACTTCATTGCTCAATGGGAAATGCAGAACCTGCATTTGGAAGCCGGATTATGCATCGTCTTTTTCGCCGCGACAGGATTGGGCGGCGAGGACGTAATGGATTCTTCGCTACCGAAACGTGATGGGACATTCAGCCAATACAACAACGGCGACCTAAAGAATTATCATATTTCATACTACGCGCATAATCCCAAGTTGCCTGCAAGACCTGTGGCTCGCTTGCGAAGAAACCCAGGCAAAAACATCGTTTACGAAGGACCTTCGGGCATCCATTCAGAGAGCGATCGAGTGCATAAAGTAACGCTGATCAAGAATGAGGCGCATATACAGCTATTCGTCGACGACCGCCCTGTCATCGACTGGATCGACAATGGCGATGTCAATGGTCCCCCTTTAGGCGCTGGCAGAATAGCGCTCAGGCAAATGCAGTGGACTCAATTTCGCTACCGCAACTTCAACGTGTGGTCGCTCAGGTCCAATCCATAGAGATTGGCTATTGGCTCTTTAGGACACTTCGGTTACTGCGGACCATCGTCCTTAAGCTCTTCGCACTCGTAAGGAATGAACCTTTCTGTCGAAAACAAAGACGTATTCGAGTGCGAGTAGGGTTCGGCTAAGTAAAGAGGATCCACAATCGTGTATTCACGGGTCAATACAGTGCCCTCCTTGCTCATTGTGAAGCGTTCCGTGATCTCCATCTGGTCGCTGTGCCGGACGGATTCTGTGGCACGTCCGCCAATAGCTAGCAGAAAACCTGGCTTGAAGCCTTTAGTATGAACCACCAGCGTATCGCCCTCCCACTCACCGACGGAATAGCCCGTAACGCTCGGTTCGATTTCATCGGGAAAGCCTCCGACCAGGTGTATCACGCGAACCATGTCCATAAACCCGTAAGTGAGGACGATGGCGGAACCCGTTTGCTCGATCTTATTCATCATCTGGTCAAAGGCATAATCAAAGATGATGTTGGTCGGCTCGCACTGAAAACGAGGATTTTGATCGGGGGTAAAATCGTCCGCTTCTTCACGGGCAAGATCAGTTAGCGCATAGGGTGGCGGCCGGCTTGCGCTTTCCGCTTGTTGCCCCCAACCCACAGGTTGAGGAGCGGAAATTTTCTGCGGCGAGCCGTCTCTGCCGAAACTAATTCCCGCAGGTGGCCCCTCCGATCTTGGGCTGGGGCCCCAAGGGTTCGGAGCGTTCTTGATCGGCTCCGACCAGTTTCCCGCCAAATTGGGGGCACCATCTTCCCGCACCAAATCCCGCTCTCCAACTACCGTGTTGCCAGAAGTGTCCAGCGTATCGTAACGCGCGATGACCCTACCATCTTCGAAGGTAATCGTTTCCGTATAGCACGTTTTCGGGTCTCGGCGGTCTGGTGAGCCAAACACGGTAATGCGAGTTCCCGGCTCGAACATATCGACCGTCCAACCTTTACGTTTTAGCAGGCTACCCGATCGCAGTTCGCAACGCCATTGTTCTTCATCACCATCCTCATTCTTAACCTTGAAGTACACATAGGCGTGCGGGTTAACAAAGCGAACGCGGTTCACGACGCCTGACACGGTCAATACTTGCTCCAAATCAAATTGCCCCGTAACGCCATGGTGGGCCACCGTGGACGAGGGCAACAGGAATAAGCCGCATAGACAGGCCAGCGTGGCGGACGTAATCGATTGCTTGAACAACATAGCACTAATACTTGGAAGGTTAACCAGACAACGCAATTTAGAAACTCACTGACGAAAGTCGCAGGGCAATCGTTTCCAACCAACGCATCACTTCGATGAATTCCGTCCAACTTCCCCTGTCTACTCGCTCGAGGGTTAATTCAGTCCTCATTGCCACTAAAGGTCCCGAAAGCGCGTGTGGCTAGGGGCTGGATGAAGGTGGTTTCGTGTCGTGAACTCCTTTGCGACTGAGCGCGTCAAACTCAGTCCGCTTGCCCAGATCGCCCTGCTGCTTCATCCAGGCCACGAGTTGCTCCTTTAACCTAACCTGGGTAGCGTCATAGACCGGTTTCCCTGCGAGATTTTCAATTTCATAAGGATCGTGGCGCAGATCGTAGAGTTCGAATTCAGGACGGCTTTGATAGTGCTCAAAGCGCTGCAAGGCGAACGCGTTTCCTTGCTCACCTTTCGTCTTCCAACTATGATAGGCCTCCATCCTTGTTACCACGGTATTACTGAACTTCCGGTCCCAATTCAGATTCCAAACCAGTCGGTAGCGCTCATCTCTTACGGTTCTGATCGCATAACCTTCCGGTTCCGGACCGGAATATATTCCCTTTGAGGTCTGTACACCAAAGGTATAATTGCGATGGGAATCCGCCTCTCCTTTCAAAACGCCCAGAAAACTCCTACCGTCGAAATCGAACGAGGCGGGCTCTCCTCCAGCCGCTTCGATGAAGGTGGGCAACACGTCGATATATTGGATCATGGCTTTCGTCTCCCTACCCGGCTCGATGACGCCCGGCCAGCGAACCACTGCGGCGGATCTCAAGCCCGTGTCATAGCAAGTCCATTTACAATGCGGAAAATTCGAGCCCTGCTCGCTAAGGTATACAACCATAGTTTCATCCGACTCTCCATGCGCATCCAAATATTCAAGACACTGGCTGACCTGATTGTCCATATAGGTAATTTCAGCGTAGTATCGTGTTAAATTTTCCCGAGTCTCGGGCGTATCAACTAAATAAGGTGGCAACGTCAATGTCTCGGCATCGTAGATACTTGGATCGCCGCGACTCCAGGGAGTGTGCGGCTGATTGGACGCCACCACTAGGCACCAAGGTTTATCGCCGGCTTCCTGAATAAAGGTATCCATCAATGTCATATCCAAATCAATGCCTCCACCGCGGTCTCCGTGCTGACCTCCTAGAAATTCGAAGGGAAAGTTTTCAATGGGAGCTTCGTGCCGTTTTCCCATCAGCCCCACGCGATAACCCAATGGTCGCAGATAGTGCGCCATGCTTTGAATGTGGTCGTGCACCCGGCTGTGATTCGGGTGCGCTCCATTGCGGACAGGGTGTATTCCCGTATAAAGACTCATTCTGGTGGGAGCGCACATCGGCGCGGAGTTGAAACAGTATTCAAAACGCAACCCTTCCTCGGCCAATTGATCGATATGCGGGGTGCGTATCTCTTTGTTTCCATAGCAACCGATATCGTGATAGGTCAGATCGTCGGACAGAAAGAGCAGTAGGTTCGGCTTGGCGACTTGGCCGAGCGCAGCTGCCGCAATAGCATGGGTCGAAACAAAAACGAAGAAACTGAAGCGAAGATATTTCATAGAAACGCGCAAAGCAGGCCTTAAAAAGTGTCCAATAAATCCACTTTCCTAGTTCTAGAAAACAGATTTCCTTCCAGCAACTAGATTCCTCGTCGCCTTCTTGGCGGGAAAACAAGGGGTTGGTCAAATCCCTTCGAGAAATGAGATGTCGCCTTCAAGAAGGCTTGATTCTGGAAGAGTGGGAACTTATCGACCAATTTACTCTACTACATCAACTGGGTACAGCAGCTGGCGTTTAGTCATTTCCTTTTCAGAAAGACAAAAATGCAACTGGGGTTAGCTTTCTAAACCCTACTTCCAATAATGACAAGGTAGGCAGATAGCAGACAAGACGAAGATCTCTAAAAGTCTTCCCGTCTCACATCTGTATCCCAGCACCCGGTCCTAAAGGCAGTCCCAAAAAGTACCAAACTACCAGTAACACTGTCCATCCTATGGCAAAGGCGATCGAGTATGGCACCATGGAGCTTATCAAGGTACCGATCCCTAGCTTACGATCGTAACGCATGGCAAAGCTAAGCACGATGGGAAAATACGGATTCAGCGGGGTTATCATATTCGTAATCGAATCCCCCACCCGATAGGCGGCCTGTGTCATTTCCGGGGAAAGACCAAGAGCCATAAACATGGGAACAAAGACCGGTGCCATAATTCCCCACTTAGCCGATGCAGAACCAATAACCAGATTAATTCCCGCAGCCAGGAATACAAAAGTCAAAATAAGCGGCAAGTCGCCCACTCCCAGGCCAGCCAGAATTTCCGCCCCCGTAAGCGCCGTCAGCAGCCCCATATTGCTCCACTGGAAATAGGCGACAAACTGGGCCGCCGCAAATGCCAGTACGATATAGCCACCCATCGTAGCCATGGTGTCGCCCATCATTCCCGCCAATTGCTTTGAACTGCGACAAGAGCCCACAATCAACCCGTAAACCAAACCGGGAAAAATGAAGAACAACATTATAATGATGACCAAACTATGAACCATGGGAGTCAGGCTGCCCTCGGCATCCCGCAGGATCGCTCCTTCCGGAATAGTCAGGAAAAGCAAGGCGGTTCCCGTCAGGACAACGGCCATTAAGGCCCCCCATAAACCCTTTTGCTCGACGGGTGAAATTGTTTGAATCTGGGCGTCTCTTTTCTTGTCACTATCTGACCCAATGTCCTCTGTATCCGCATTCCATTTACCAAGGCGCGGTTCTACAATCTTCTCGGTCACAAACCAACCCGCAGAGGTGACCACAAGTACCGATGCGATCATAAAGAAGTAATTCGCATCTGCCGTCACGGCACGGTCCGCGTCATACAATTGCGCCGCTGATTGGGTGAAGCCAGACAACAACGGATCCAGGCTCGTAAGGAGCAGGTTAGCCGAGAACCCACCACCCGTTCCGGCAAAGGCGGCGCAAAGCCCCGCCAAGGGGTGACGTCCCATGCCCGCAAAGAGTACTGCTCCCAATGGCGTCAGAACGACGTAGCCGGCATCCGCAGCCATAGAGCTCATAACCCCAGCAAATACAACGACTACCGATATGAGCGATTTGGGGGTCGATTTAACGAGGACCTTCAGACTCGTAGAGATGAGTCCACTTCGTTCTGCGACCCCGATTCCGAGCATGGTCACCAGAACCGCTCCCAGTGGCGGGAAACCGGTGAAATTGTCTACCGCGTCGACAAACATCCGTTGAATCTGCTCGGCCGAAAGCAAACTGATCAAGTGGATCGTTTCTCCCGAAACAGGATGCACCCGACTCCAGCCTACAAACGAAATAAGCCAGCTCAGTATGGGAATCAGCAACGCCAAGCCAAAATAGAGCACCAGAGGATCGGGCAATCGGTTCCCCAATTTCTCTACGATATCCAGGAAAGCGCTAAGGATTCCACCCGACTTCTTCTTGGTTTCACTCATGTTCAGATAGATTGAACAGCTTTTTTGAATCTGGCAAAGTACTTTCTTCGCTAAGCCTTTTTCCAAATGTCAATCTAGTCCATTTTGGGAGTTCCAATCTATCTAAATGTCGCCTATTGTAGTGATAGTGCGGCTACACCGGGATAAAGGTTCTCGAGTCAATCCCTGAGCGTTCTAGGCAGTGGGTGCTTGGAGATCAAACGTCACAGCAAAGGTACGACGGCGGCTTCGAGTTCCTCGAGGGTCATTAGGCCCGGGTGGTAGAGGCGTACGACCCCTTGACGGTCGGCGATCACCAGGGTCGGCGTGGTCGAGACACCGAAGTCGCTGAAATAGCTTTGCTTCATCGGCTTCGACATCCACTCAGGCAAGGGGTGCTTCTTCTGCCAGGAGCCTTCCACGTAGGCCAGCTCTTCAGTTTCGGAAACTTTGCTCTTACGGGATTTCGAGAACCCAAAGAGTTTCGTCGGTCCAACGAAAACAAGACCCTGATCTCTGAATTGCTGGTGAAGCTGTATCAGGGCCGGTTTTTGACGCTTCGAGCTGCCGCACCAATGAGCCCAAAAGTAGTAGACCACGACCTTGCCCTGGACATCAACCGGCGGACTTTCGCCGACGTAGCGATCGGGATTGAGCGCCGGCATGGGTTGTCCCTCGAGCGATGCCAGTAGATAATTTTTCTGGATACGGCTCTCGATTGACGTACCGCGGTACCGTTCGCGTTGATCCTTCAAGAACGTAATCGCCTCATCGCGCTTGCCGGTTCCCAGGTAGACGCTTCCGAGCACTTCGATTGATGCGCCGAGAGCGGTCGCCAGCATGGGCGAGGAATCCACGTCGTCCTTCTTGGCGAGCTTGCTAGATCGCTTGTAGGTCTCCTGGGCGTACGCTTGGGCGGTCTTCCAGTCTTCCGCAAAGCTGGCCCCGCGAGCGACCCAGGAAAGCGCTGCCAGCAGCTCAGGATCATCAGCCGACCGATTCTCTCGCTCGCTCTCTGCAAGGGAGCGGGCCTCTTCCACCTTCTCGTCGAAGGCGAGGTCTTTGAGTTGTTTGATTATGTTTTTGTTGCCCTGAGCTGATGCCGACAGGGCGATTGCCATGAGAAGCAAAAGGATGCGTCGATCGATCATTGTCGTTCCATAAAAAACACACCACCGCATGGCTTGCGAGCGAAAACGGGTCAATGATTTGCTAGACCGCTCGCTAGACCTATTCGGATTCTCCTGTGAAACGATGGGCACCAATGACCCCGTCCCGAGGCCCGCAATGCGGAACCAGTCTTTTGAACAGCTTGAGCCGGTTAGAGAGTGTCCAATAAACGATTCAACATCCGAACGATTGACTTTCAGGATGCTTTTGAGTTGAGTAGACATTTATTCAATAAACGGTTGGCTAAAAAAATAATACTCAATTCTCCCAATCGAAGACTCCAGTTTTGCTTTCTCCCCCTACGTTTCTCGACGTAGTTATTATCTGGACACTCACCCCAACTCTGCGACTGGACCGCTCTACCGAACACAGTGACATAACTCTACCCAATTACCAGTGACATCGAACTACCCCAGCCTTATGCGACACCTGCCATTCCGATCAGTAAATTGTCATCGTTCAGGATTCGTTCTGCTTTGCTTGATTCTCTTTTCCCCAATAACGCTTTTAGCCACGGAATCGTCCGTTGAAGTCAATGTATTAAACTACGTTCGGGCAAAAACCGCAGTGCATTTCGATAGCGTAAGCTCTCGAAGCGGTGGTATTAATCGATGGGCCCATACGAGAGAGCCTCAACCCATTGACCAACAGCGCGTCAAGCGAATGAATCGCGATACTCTCTATAGCTCTGCCGTGGTTGATATAAGCAAAGGCGCCGTCTTAACGTTGCCCGATGCGGGAAGCCGATACATGTCCGCGGTTGTGGTAAATGAAGATCACTTCATTAATAACATATACCACGGCCCCGGCAGCCGACGGCTTGAATTGAGCGAATTCGACACGCCTTTTGTGTTGGTCACGGTCAGAACTCTGGTGGATGCGTCGGATCCAGAAGACATTAGACAGGCCAATGCGCTCCAGGATAAGCTAAAATTAACCAGTCAATCCGCCACTGCATATACCCATCCGCCCTATGATCAAACCAGCCTGGCCGCTACTACAAAACCATTGCTCGAACTTACTGGTAGCGTGGGTGATGCCAAAAATACTTTCGGTAAAAAGGGGGAAGTCAATAAAGTGCGCCACTTGCTTGCTTCGGCGTATGGTTGGGGTGGATTGCCAGAATCGGAGGTCGTCTACCTAAACGTTCAACCCAATCTGGTAGTGGGAGCGTACTCCCTTACCGTCAAAGATGTGCCTGTCGATGGGTTTTGGTCTGTTAGCGTCTACAATAAAGACGGCTATTTCGAAAAGAATCCCTATGATAGCTACAGCGTTAACAACCTTACCGCCGAGGCGAATCTAGACGGATCCGTTACGGTCAATTTCGGGGGAGACCCAAGTAAAGTTAATTTTATACCAATCACCGAGGGCTGGAACTATGTCGTTAGAATGTACCGCCCAAGGGCTTCAATAGTCGATCGCAGTTGGACATTTCCATCACTGGATTAACCTTAAATCGCTTTTAGCTATTCCTCTGGAGCGTTTCCTTCCTGGGCGGCACGCCAACCGTCTAGGTCGCCGTGGGGCTCTAGGTCCGAGTAGCGGCCCCACACGGGGCGACTACCATGGGGATAGCGCTCTACCATTTCTTGAGCGAGTTCGGGGGAGTCGCCGTATTGAGATTGGAGCCGGGCGAGTTCGGCTTCGAGTTCGGCACGAACAGCTGCATAAGCGGGATCGTCGGCTAAGTTGGCCATCTCGTTGGGATCCGTCTCAAGGTCGTACATTTCCCAAGCCTCGATGTCGTGGTAGTAGCGGATGAGTTTGAAGCGGTCAGTACGCACGCCGTAATGACGCTTCACGTAGTGCCATCCTGGGTACTCATAAAAGTGGTAATACATCGACCGGCGCCAAAGGGCAACCGGTTTACTTTCAAGAAGCGGTCGCAGGGACCTACCTTGCATGTCCTCAGGGGCCTGAATACCCGCATAGTCGAGAAAGGTTTGGGCAAAGTCTAGATTGAGCACGATGCGGTCTTCGACGGAGCCGGGCTCAATGGAGGGCGGGTAGCGTACGATGAACGGCATGCGCAGGGATTCTTCGTACATATAGCGCTTGTCGTACCAGCCATGTTCACCGAGAAAAAAGCCCTGGTCGGACGTGTAAACGACAATGGTATTGTCGGCAAGGCCGAGTTCATCGAGGGTATCGAGCACGGCGCCGACGGCATCGTCCACCGAAAGCACACAGGCCAGGTAGCGGCGCATATACCACTGGTAGAGCCAGCGGGTGCGCTCTTTACCAACGAGTCCTTCGGGGATCTCCAGCTTCTCATCCCACTGGTATTGGAGGATGAGATGCGGATCGATGCGCATGTCGCTTACGGAAGCGCCTTCACTGCGTCCCGCGTAGTCGTCAAACAGGTTTGCGGGCTCGGGGAAGGTGTGACCGTCGAAGTGGTGACGGTACTTCGGACTGGGATTGAAACTAGAGTGTGGAGCCTTGTGTTGGGAAAGAAGCACGAAGGGCTTGTCCGAATCGCGATTGCGCAGCCACTCGACGCTCTTCTCAGCGATGATCTCCGTGGCGTAGCCCTCGTGAACTGAGGTTTCCCCCATGCTAATAAATTCAGGGTCGTAGTATTCCCCTTGGCCCGGAAGGACATCCCAGTAGTCGAAGCCGGTGGGCTCCGTACCGAGGTGCCACTTACCGATGACAGCCGTATCGTAGCCGGCTTCTTGAAAGAGTTTAGGAAAGGTGGTCTGAGAGCCGTCGAAACGGGTGGTTTCATTGACCAGAAAGCCATTCAGGTGGCTGTACTTCCCGGTGAGAATTACGGCGCGGCTCGGCCCGCAGATAGAGTTGGTGCAGAAGGCGTTGTTGAACAGCATCCCCTCGGAAGCGAGGCGATCGAGCTGAGGCGTTTGGAGCAGGTCGCTACCATAGGCGCTGATCGCCTTGTTGGCGTGGTCATCACTCATGATGAACACGATGTTGGGACGCTTAGAGTCTGCCGCCTGCAGAGCCTGAGCCATAAGCAGAAGAACAGGAAAAATCAGAAGGCATTTTTGGAGCATGACGCTAGGTTATGTGGAATTATTTAGATGATGCGAAGTTTATTCGCACCGCGGGTGTAAGCTTGAATTTATCGAATGGGGAAGAACAACCGCAGATAACACAGAGAGGTAATATCTCCGATGACAAGAATGAGCAACGATCAGCGTCGTTGTTCTCTGGGGACCGCTTGAATCGATTGATCCGACCATCTTGTTTTGTTGCCTCGCAAGTGATGATCGAAGAAGGCTTCGACAAGCTCGGTTGGCTTCGATCCAAATTCCCGGCCATGCCCGCCGCCTTCAACGGTGATCAGGGTTTTATCGACTCCCTTCTTGTCCAATGCGGCATAAAGGAGTTCAGACTGATTAAATGAGACCAAAGGATCCTTGGTACCATGCACGATGAGAAAGGCGGGGTCGTCGGCACTGACGTAGGTTATCGGATTGGCAGTGGCCACTTTTTCCGTATTGTCCTGGATGGCGCCTCCGATGAGCAGTGACTCCGGAGAGTCCGCCGCGTCGTGGTCCATTTTGGCGGTCTCAATGGCGGTTGCGTTCATCGTCAGAAAGTTGGTCGGACCATAGAAGTCAGCCACACAGGTCACGCGACTTGAATACTCGTTGTTGGATCCTAGAGAACCCTCCATGGCTTTGACGTCTCCGCTCGTTCCCAGCATGGTTACGAGATGCCCGCCGGCTGAGGTACCCCACACTCCGATACGGTCAGCGTTGAGATTATATTTTTTGGCGTTGGCGCGAATCCAACGAATGGCGGCCTTGCAATCGTGGATCTGAGAAGGCCATTGAGATTCTCCGCTCAGACGGTAGCCAACGGTCACTCCCGCATAATTGCCGCTCGCAACGAAGGGTTCAATGCGATTGCGGCCTCTCACCTTGTCGCCATTCCGCCAGCCACCTCCGTGGATGAAAACGACAACGGGTAGCGACTTATCGCCTCGCTCACTTGGCAACAACAAGTCGAGCATCTGGCGGGGATTGTCCGTATCGGCATAAGGGATGTTCTCGATCAGCTGTACCGCGTCGGAGTTTTGGGCGGAAGCGAACGGAGTGGCGCTGACGACAGCCAACAATGCTGATAAAACTAGGGTAAGGTAATGTTTCATGAGATAATATTTCGAGCGAACCTTCGAATCGATTTGAGAGAAGTAACACCTGAATCCAACAACCCTTCAAGCCAATATCTCCATCGAAGAAACAATGGGCCCGTGTCCACTCGAGTTAGATTACACTTTGGTTGCCGATTAAACTGTCGAATCGTTCGCGATAACTTAGAGAGTGCCTAATAATGCAGAATATGCGTCGTTTTCATCCAGGTGGGTCTGGGCAAGGCGGGCACGTTGTGGGGTATCCATGGAATGGCTATCCCCTATGCGCTCAACACAGCCCAGGTCCATCTGGACGGAAACCCCTTCGGGCCAGCGTCCTTTTTAGGCTATGGCGGCGTTCCAGCCGAGGGCCAAGGCCCTACGGGCATTAGCGCCTCGCCTGCGCCTTGCCAAAATCTAAAAATGTCTGCTGCGACGCACATTCTGCATTATTAGGCACTCTCTTAGTGGAAACCAACAGTTGATGCTTGACCCTCAGAAATCCCAAATCTGAACCATAGAGTGCAATTCTTTTTGCTATTAGTATCCAAATTATCAATAAATTCGGCCCAGCGGCTTTCCTACTCTCAGTACAAAAACCTAATTGCCGAATTTGCCTATGAAGAAGGCAGCCTCTGACGGATACATTGTATCACTACCGGGGTAGTTCAGGTGAGCCTCCACCCCTAGCGCGTCGAGTTTCCTTTTCAAAGTTTGCCCAAACACGACATGATAAACCTTCCAAGCGATTGTTCGATCACCTTCAGGAATCGGATCACCTAGCCCCATCCCATATTCCATATAAGTGGGTGGATCATCAGCCGACGTATGACAAATAGCCAAATTCTTCTCCAGATAAGTTTCTACGTTAAAATATCTCTGTCTACTCCCCGGTAGATCCCAATCAACTGGCATTTTCCCTGACCCTCAGGTTAGGCCCGGAAACTTCTACCTTGATATCACGACAGTCTGCTCTAATCCTACCCATCGAATATAAACGCTAACCAACTAATTCCCATCAATAAGATGAGCCCCATGACGAAGCCCACCAATACCCTCAACCGTAGAAAATTCTTAAAGCGATCGACGCTTTTCGCCTCGTTCTCGATCTTGCCGAGCCACTTCGTTTTGGGTCAAAAGTCGAGCGACGACCAGCTTCCACCTAGCGAGCGCGTAAACCTCGCGGCTATTGGAATAGGCAATCAGGGAAGAGGCGATTTAAGAAACCTCTTCGCTTCTGGCCACTGTAACGTGGTAGCGCTTTGCGATGTCGATTTGAAAGGGGCACATACGCAAGAGTCTCAAACGAATCATTCCAAGGCGCGGCGTTTCACCGATTTCCGAAAGATGTTCGACGAGATGGGCGACGAGATTGACGCCGTGCTGATCGCCACTCCAGACCATTCTCACTTCTGCATTGCCATGCTTGCGATGTCGCTTGGCAAGCATGTTTACGTGGAAAAACCGCTGGCCCACACATTCGGGCAATGCGAGCGCCTAATCGACCTAGCCGACCGTAGCGGCGTGGTCACTCAAATGGGCAATCAGGGCCACTCCGGAGCCAACTACTTTCAATTCAAATCTTGGACCGAGGCGGGAATCATCAAAGACGTTAAGCGCATCAGCGCATTTATGAACAAGGATCGACGCTGGCATGGCTGGGGCGAATCAGTGACCCAGTACCCTAGTCAACCACTCCCCGAGGGCATGGATTGGGATACTTGGTTTTGCAGTGGGCCCGAACATCCTTTCAGCGACAAGCTTCACCCACAGGAATGGCGCAGCTGGTACGATTACGGTAGTGGAGCATTTGGAGACTGGGGTCCTCATATTTTGGATACCGCACATCGTTTTCTAAAACTGGGACTTCCTCACAAAATATCCGCGATAAAACGAGATGGAGCCAATGACTTTGTCTTCCCTCAAGCCTCCACCATTGAATTCCAGTTTGCCAAACGAAAGGAAATGCCTCCCTGTACGGTCACTTGGTACGACGGTGTCGAGAATTTGCCAGAAGTTGAGAAGGAACTGGGAGAATACACCAAGAATCCCAATACGGGTAAAAAGGAGTTCAAACCGCTTAATATCAGCAAACCAGGAAAAGTCATATACGGCAAAGACCTCACGTTCGCTGGGGGCAGCCACTCGGATGCCCTTCGAGTGGTGCCGCAGAAGAAATTCATGGAGGTTCGGGAAACCCTACCTCGCATCAGTGGCAAGAACTCGAATCATTACGCCAATTTTCTCTTGGCGTGCAAAGGTGAAGAAAAGTCGCGCTCTCCTTTCCGCGTAAGTGGAGAACTCACACAAGTCTTCAATCTCGGAGTGATCGCACAGCGACTGGGCGGCACGATTAAGTTCAACCCAAAAACCCGAAGTGTCACCAATAGTAAAACCGCCAACGCCCTCCTCGATCCCGCCCCGCGCAAAGGCTGGGAGGAGTTCTACAAGCTATAGAATCACGGCCCGTTAGAAATCCTTAAAGGGTTAAACCATTATAGCCCGAGAGGAAGCATAGAGTGTGGGAATGCGTGCATTCCAACAGGCAATTGCCTATATTGAGAAACGCCAACTAGCGACGCAGCACTCTCACTATCACATAGGTTGACACCAACGGCACCGTTTGTTTGGCTAATTTCACAAGTCGAATTTCGACTGATCTTGTTGCCCCGATAATGAGACAATCCTCAAAGGTCTTCCAGTAATTGGAGTATCAAAATGACTATGACCAGAACGTACCCAATTAGCCTCATTGGAGTTTTTATCTGTACCGTGTTTATTGCGGCAGTATTGGCATTGTCACCGCCACTATTACAAGCTCAGGAGACAAGCCCGGAGGTTGGAGCCCAATCGAGTGAGCGAATCGAGCGACCTCCACAGGGCGAACGAGGTAACGGTCCTCCACGAGCTGGGAGACCTCGCGGTCCCAGGAGAGCGCCCCCACCACGGGCGACCGACGGATCTCGTGAAGCAGGTACGCCCATGTATACAGAGGCTCCGGATGGCATCGGTGTAACTCTGCGCCAAGGCGCGTCACCATTACCTTACACCAAAGAAACTGTCACCTACGTACCCTGGGAAGAAGATTCCAAAATGGATCCATTGAAGGTCGGCAATAAACTCCCGAAAGGTTCGGTAGCCTGGACAAAGGAAGGCACCGTACTGGATCTAAACAAAGCGGTAATGGTAAAACCCACGGTCTTGATTTACTACCGAGGTGGTTGGTGCCCATTTTGCAATGTGCACTTGAACGAGCTGCAGAAGAGCATCCCTGCACTAGAAGGAATGGGATACCAATTACTCGCAGTAAGTACCGACACTGTCGAAGCGCTGAAAGCCTATGACGATTCCGGGCTCAAGTACCAGTTGTTGGCGGATCCCGATCTCAAGCTGGCTACTAGCTTGGGAATCAAGTACAAGGTGGTAAAAGAATATATCCAGCACGTTAAAGAAATTCCAGATGGTCGCTCATTTGACTTGGAGAAACGCAATGGCGGATTTCTGGTGACGCCTTCCGCCTTTATCCTGGATACGGGTGGCACCATACGTTTTGCGTACGCAAACGACAACTACACAGTTAGAGCCAGCCAGGATGCGCTATTGAAAGCCGCAAAAGAAGCCCTGTCGCAGTAACACCCGTAGAACCCTCACCTATGGGTCTTTGTTTGAAATACCCTTTTCCCAAGCATTCTGGCGTTTGTTCTCATAGGGTTGACGTTCTACACCTGCAAACCAGCATCGCCTGAATGAAAACGATAACAGTCTGCGTCTTACTCATCCTATCGATGCGATTCTCTTCCGCAGATGAAGAAGAGGTCTGCCTAGCCGATCCCGCGCTCTACAAGCATAACGGCATATACTACCTCTTCGGAACCGAACCGCCGCCGCAACGAGGGTTTCGGATCTACGCCTCAAGCGACCTCCAAAATTGGCATGTGCCCAATACCGCTTACGATGGTGGATACGTGCTTAAAGCAGGAGAGAGAGCGTTTGGAACGGAAGGATTTTGGGCGCCTCAGGTTTTAGGCTATCAGGAAAAAGTAACCTTGATGTATACGGCGAATCGTCAGATTGCAGTCGCCTTTGCCGATCACCCAACCGGTCCATTTGTCCAAACAGAAATTCGGCCCATCAACGAGGATCATCAAGAAATCGATCCCTTTCTGTTTCAGGATGACGATGGCACGCTCTACCTTTACCATGTCCGCAAGCATGACGGGAATCATATCTACGTAGCTGAAATGGAGACTGACCTCAGCGGCATCAAGGAAGGAACCTTGAAGCACTGCCTTTCAGTACAAAACGGAACTTGGGAAAATACACCCGACCATTCGAGCGAGGAAATCGCAGAAGGCCCCACTCTCATAAAGCGCAAAGGCCTGTACTATCTTCTATATTCAGCCAATCACTTCATGAGCGTTGAATACGCTGTGGGCTATGCTACTTCCTCATCTCCAACCGGCCCCTGGACGCGATACGGTGGCAACCCCATCCTTCGCAGAGAGCATTTGGGCATAAACGGAACGGGACACGGAGACATTTTCATTGATGGAGACGATATGTATTATGTTTTTCATACACATGCGTCCGACCAAGAAGTTAGGCCACGGCATACCATGCTGGTTAAGATACGATTTCAAGAAACACCGTCAGGAATCGACTCGCTCGTGGTGGAATACGATACAGCCTCCTACCTAGATTTAGATTGACCGGATCCACAAGCTTGCCTGCGTGTTCTAGTTATACCCATATAATAGATACTTAAAGAAAAGCCGACATCCCTTCAAGCCGAGAAGCGTAAAGCTCCCATGGAACTCGATATTGAACGTTATAACCTATATCGTAAACGTCCGTCCTATCGCGTTTTGACTTGGCTTCGCCTCCAGTTTTTCGAAGTCAGATTCTCCGCTTCGATGTTGGTGGTCGAAGGCAGTCGCTTGAGCACATCGGTCAAGTAGGTCATCGGCTCTATGCTGCGGCGCCGGCACCTTTGCAGGATCGAGTAGATCACCGCGCTGGTCTTGCCAGCCTTCGGACTTCCCTCGAACAGACAGTTCTTCGCCCCGAGTTTACAGAAGCGGGTCGCTTGGTCGACCAAGTTGTTGTCAATGCGGGCCTGCCCGTGGTCAACGTAGGTGACGAGCTTGCTCCACTGGGCGTGCCTTGGAGAACTGCGACAGAAACGTATCATGAATAAAATACAAATATTGTAGCCAACACTGTTGGAAAGACTGGCTATGGTGGATCCCTCCCATACGCAATGAGCCGACATAAAGTAATAGGTCTGTATCAGACTTTAGTCGCGACCGCAGGTGGAGTCTGGGCACGCCGACGTACTTGAATTTCGCGATGAGAGATATAGGTCACGGCCGTAACCACAATTAGACTGCCTAGCACGACGTAGGGGTCAATCGGTTCACCGAACACCATGATCCCGATCGCAGAGGCCCAAATCAACTGTAGAAAAGATAAGGGTTGGGTTACCGTAATCGGAGCAGCGGCAAACGCTTTGGTTAGGGTGAAATGCCCTGCCGTTGCGAGCAGAGCGCACAATGTCAACCAACCGATTTCTTCACTCGTTGGCGGCCGCCACTGAAGGATCGCTCCCGGCAACAAAGTTAGAGTACACCCGAGAGATAGCACGCCAACGATCGTCGAAGAGTTTTCCCGCGCCGTTAGCTTTTTCGCAATAATGAAAGATGCCGCAAATAGCGGGGCTGCGCCCAGTTGGGCAAATTGGCCCAAATTGATTTCCTCGAATCCCGGTCGGATGATGACCATGGCACCGACAAAACCCGCCATCACTCCGAATAGCCGCCTGAGATGCAAGCGCTCCCCGAGAAACAAGGCTGCTCCGATGGTCACGAAAATGGGCGCGATAAAGCCGATTGCAGTAACTTCAGCCATGGGGATACGCGCCATAGCAAAAAACCACAAGATCACGGCAACCCCGTGAATTAGGCTTCGAACTATATGGAGCTTTAAGGTGGCACGTTCTGGTTTACCTTTCCAATTTCGCAGAAAAAAGGGCGCGATCATCAGGGTGCCAATGGCATATCTGATAAATGCGGCTTCAATCACAGGCATATTTGACCCAACGTAGCGAACTATACCGGTCACGCCGGCAAATATAAGGCCTGTCAACAGCATCCAGAAAATGCCATGGCGGGTATTAACTGGATTAACGTGCACTAATGGTGGGTGGGGAATGAATGTGTTTCTTCGTTCGGTACAATTGTTCCAAATGCTTTCGCGTGATAGAGTGAAGACTGAGTTTTGCCTTAGCAAGAGGATTATCAAGGGTTTTGACGGGATCAGTAACTTGTGACTCCAACGTATCATGCAATAAAATACATAGTCATATTATAAAGAGGTACAATTACAATCAATCTGGAGGAGTTACAGATGATTCCAAGGCCTGATAGCCTTGCTCGGTAAAACCCGCAGATGGCTGTTTAGGAAATGTTGGACCACCATTGGTGATCTAGTCGATGTAGTTAAGACAACACGTCGAGGTCGTTTGAATACCGAAAACGCCTTCGATTTAATCGCGCCGGAAATTTTTGGAGCGGTCTAGTTTTGACTATTGCCCTGCGGTGCGCGGTTGAAAAAGGTTCTGCTGTTCAACCCTTTGTCTAGTTCGGGATCGTAGTCGGGATTCTTGGTGGGCACTTTCGCGTCGATATCGGCTAAGTATTCGTTGAGTCGATTGTGTAGTTGGGCAGCGATATCCGGCTTGCTCTTACTTAGGTCCTTGGCTTCTCCGAGATCTTTGCTGAGGTCGAAAAGCATCAGCGTATTAGTATCATACTCTTTACGTAGCTTGTAGTCCCCGTAGCGGATGGACGCTTGAGGAAACACGTCTTTCATGTTTCTGTAATGCGGGTAGTACCATACGAAATGATCCACTCCACGCTCCACTTTCCCGTGCCCCCCGTTTTTCAATAGTCCGGCCAGGCTCCCGCCGTCCTGATTTTCAGGGAGGTTAGCTTCAATTCCCATAAGGTCTGCAAAGGTAGCGAATAAATCGGATCCGTTAATGGGCGCGTCGCACTGAGAATTCAGTGCTATGCCTGGACCTTTTACGATAAATGGCACGCGGATACCGCCTTCCCAAGTATGAGTTTTCCCCTTACGCAGGGGGATGTTGTTTGTGGGGGAGTTGCCGTCCTGAACTTCACCGCCGTTGTCAGAGGTATAAAATACATAGGTGTTATCGGTCAGGTTCAGCTCATCGAGCGCTTTCATTAGAATTCGCAACGAATCATCAAGATCCTCTGTCATCGCGGCGTAACCTGCATTAGCGTGACGCTCCCCGGAGGTTGCTGTTCGGTATTTCCCGATGGTTTCGGGTTTGGCCTGGATGGCGGTGTGCACCGCGTAGTGTGAAACCTGAAGAAAGAAAGGAGTCCTGCGAGCGCTTTGTCTCTGCATAAACCGCACAGCCTTTTCGGTGACAGTGTAGATTTCTTTCGGATCTTCGGTGTCGAGATTTCCCTCAGTATTGGTCGTGGGACCGTCATGCCAGTCGTAGCCGTGAACGCTGGGATCCTTGGGACCCATATGCCACTTGCCGAAATGGCCGAAAACATACTCCGGCTTACGCTCCTTAACAAACTCCGCGATCGTGATTTCTTCCTCTGGAAGGCCTACAATAGGCAGATGCATAATGAGGGGCTTGTT
>CALDFV010000138.1 GCA_937942145.1 uncultured Opitutaceae bacterium | reverse complement strand
TTCGCTTTCTGGTGCTCATAGCGGGCTTCCGCCTCCTCCGCATCTACACGCTCCTCCACATTTTCCATGAGTGCGAGAATTTGCCCAGCAACAACGCGATCGCCCTCCTCGACATGCACCTCGAGAATAAGACCTGAAGTTTCAGCAAATATCTCTACCGAACTCTCCGTTTCAAGGACTGAGTCGAAAACGAGAGATGAAGTGATCGTACCTTCATCCACTTCGGAGACCTTTACCGGAACAGCCGGGCGGATTCTAGCCGCTCTTTCCTGCCTTTCGTCTTTACCAGACTTACCCTTTTCCTCTTTCGCTTCGTTGGACGCGGTCGTTTTTCCCGGCTCACCACTTTTCGAACACCCGCAAAAGGTGATCGATAAAGCTAAAAACAGTACTGTGCTAATCCACGATTTCATTTTCGATACAAGTTACTGATTGTGACCCAGTTCTGGACAGTATCTTCTACTCCATTTGCACACGTTGAGAAAGAAAATATTTCCTAATCGCTGATCGCCCCGCCACAACTGGAACCCGCACCTGCTGTACAGCCGAAACAGTGGTCCCTCACGGCGATCGAAGAACCTGGCAATTCGTCCGCCTCGATGTCCCAAAGGTACCGGTTTTCCCTATCTCCGATAGGCAAACGCAGCATTTGGTTAAAGTCGCAGTCAAACACGCGGCCTTCCCAGTCCACGCTTATGGTGTCGCGACACATTAGACCTTCCACTGACATCGGATTGAAGCTCTGAATCAGCAGCTGATAATATTCTTCGCTTCGACCTTCTCGCCTCAATTGGGTTAGAAAGCGGGCGATGGGCATATTTGTGATGGTAAAAAGCCGATTGAACCCGATTCCAAAGTGCACTCGCAAAGCCTCTTTATAATCTGCCTCCAGCTCGCTCTGGCTCGGAGGCAAGGTCCCACCGAGTGGGTTGTAGACTAAATTCAGCAATAGTTGAGGATCTGAGGCGTAACCCGCTTGATTCAGGAGTTGAAGCGCCTTTATCGATCCGTCAAAGACTCCTTCACCCCTCTGCTCATCCACATTCTCAGCCGTGTAACATGGCATAGAGGCGACTATCTGTATCTGGTTGTCCACAAAGAACTCTACTAAATCTTCAAATCCAGGCTCTAATAGAATGGTCAAATTACACCGATCTATAATCGTCGTCTCGGGGCGGATCGAACGGATTCTAGAAATAAGATACCTAAAATCCGGGTTCATTTCAGGCGCTCCCCCCGTTAAATCCAGTGTATCAATAGAGTCGGTTCTAGCATACCAATCGATCACTCGATCGATGCTTTCCCGAGTCATAAGCTCCCGGCGATTGGGACCCGCATTTACGTGGCAGTGCGTACACGCGAGGTTGCACAATTTCCCAACATTGACTTGAAGGACCTTCGGCTCAGTTCGGACAAGAACTAAACCTTCGTCCGCCAGCCGCTCTTCGAAGGTGGGCAGTTGAACCGATGACCTCATACGCTGGGTTAGCCTAGCAGCATGAGCTCTCTTTAGAACAGCAGCTCTCAGCGCTTCGGTTTTGAACTGCGGAGTCAGATCCCTTAGACTCTTTAGGTGGTCGACGCTTCGATACGGCGTCCTTATCAAAAACAGGGGCCTTTCCAGACTCTACCGCGGTCGAGGGCGGGATCATTGTCATGCTCTCCTTGTACGGGGGACGCTGATACTGTTCGTATTTGCGATCACTTACCGCGATTCGAACGCCTCTTTCCAAAACAATTCCTTCATCATCCACTACGCGACTAAATGGTCCATTATAAATAATGGCCTGGTTCAGATCCTTCTCCTCCCGATCGCTCGCCTTGAACGCTTCAACCGTAACAGAACGGAAAACCACCCCGTCGACTACTCGCCAAGGATTCAAATCGAACTTGCGATACCGGATACCATAAAATCCAGCGTCCTCGAACGCTTGCAAAAAGCCGCTTTCGGTCATCGCGCCGGACAAGCAGCCACTCCAGAGCTCTGGATCTCGCATCATCTCGGAAGTCACGGACTCGTCAGAGACAATATCCGAGATCACCGCTCGTCCTCCGTTCTTCAATACTCGATGCAGCTCACGGAACAGCGTCTTTTTCTTGTCGGCATCAACCAGGTTGAGAACGCAATTGGAAACCACGACGTCAATCGAATCATCATCGATCATGGGCTGATCCTCTCGAAGCTGTTCGATCTTCGCTTCCAGCTCCATGAGACTATTGGAGTTCTGGACTGGATGCGATTCGATCATCAAGTCGAGAGCTTCCATATCTACCTTAAGATCCTGAATACGCCCCTTGCGAAACTCAACATTACTGTAGCCGATATTCTCGGAAACGACTAGGGCATTGCGACGAGCGACCTCGAGCATATCGTCGGTCATATCCACTCCGATTACTCGTCCCTCTGGCCCTACGACCTGAGACGCGATGAAGCATATTTTTCCCGTTCCCGACCCCAAGTCCAAAACGGTTTCCCCTTTTTCCAGGTAGCGACTCGGATCCCCGCATCCATAGTCACGCTCGATGACTTCACTTGGGATCGCCTTCAAAAAGCGTTGATCATAGTTAACTGGACAACAAAGAGCATTCTCTTTTGCTTGCGCCGCCTTCGCGTACCTTAAACGTACCGCACTCTCTTGGGATGATTCAATCAACTGATTCATAGATACTTGCTTACAAGGCTAGCTAACGCTTTGAGCCGCGTATCTATTTCAAATTTTTAGGTTGGCGCTGACGTTAGTTCTGTAATCTCAGCCCTCTTCGTGGCGGGTTGGAAAACTCCACTCCCTTTGAACCAACCAAATGGACAATATAATGTCCCCGCTAGCCCTATCTTCCCTTTTTAGCGATGTAGTAGACCACACCACCTATCATGAAAAGAGGTAGAAGCGTCAAAAACACGGTTGTACCGTAGTAGGCATAACGCGACGCTTCATTTGTGACCGAGCAAACCGCACACGCCTGCACAGCTCTCGTTGCCGCTAAGCAAAGTAAGATTCCAGTAACAAATCTGAGTCGCCTAAGAGCCATGCTTACTAACTGAGATAAACAAGTACATACAAGATAGGCCAAATACCAACGACAAAGAACCAAAACAGCTGGACCGCATGAAAGGTATCTTCCGTTAATTGCCCTGCGTTCAGCTTAACGGACAAACGCCATAGCCCGATCAAGGCCCCAACTGCGTGAATAGCGTGGGTGCCGATGATAAGATAGAAAAAAGCTCCATATTGGCTCGAGGTCATCGTCAGTCCAAAGCTCAAGAGTCGAATCCACTCAATACCTTGAAATCCAACAAAAGCCACACCCAGCCAAAGGGTAAGCTTGACCTGCTTTCTGACAACCTCGCCTAAAGGATCTGCTTTAAACGAGCGGTATGCCTTAAAAATCATCCAGCCACTCACAAACAAGACGAGTGAATTTAAAGCAGAGGCGACGATTGGAAGTCGAGGCTGGTCCGGCGGTGGCCAGGCTTCAGCGGCAGCGCTGATAATTAGAAACGCACTTATCAATGCGGCGAAAAACATCAGCTCAGCGGCGATAAACATCAGCATGCCGAGAGCACTGCTACTCAATCCGCTCTGAGGCCTCGGGACCTCAGGTCCTCCATATGCTGGCTCCATTGTTTTCATATCTGAAACTGCTAACTTCCGAATCCTACTTTACGCAAATTAATGCGACTTTTCTTCGCTGTGCGAGTCGTCGTGAGACTCGCTATGGCCATGATCATCTTCATGGTGCTCATCTCGAGCGATTACTTCTGCTAACGCTTTTTCCTCAGAGTATTCCTTTACCCAATTATGTCCATTAGCGAACATCGCATCGGTTGCCGTTCCGAAAAAGAAAACGAACAGCAACGAAAGACATGCCAGTAGAATATAGGGAGCGTAGATCTTCTCGACCTTCAAGTGCATGAAGTACGCACAAACGAGGTAAGCCTTCCATATAGCGATACCAAAGGCGGTCGACAATACTAGAACCACCCGTGAAACCCCTTCTAATCCTAGGATCTCGGCCAATTCCGGTCCGAGTACACTGATGATAAATAATATGAGTAGAGTGAAGTAGATCTTTAGGTAACTGGGATGTTTATGTCCTGCCATTTTACAATGTATTTAAATTTTTATTACTTCGCGATGTACATCAGCGGGAAGAGGAAGATCCAAACGATATCGACGAAGTGCCAATACAATCCAATGTTTTCCACGCGGTGCCAATTACGCTCATTCTTAATATCGTTCTCGGCTATGATCGCCATAATCACCATACCACATACGACGTGAAAGCCATGCAATCCTGTTGCCGTGTAATAGAAACTCCAAAAATTACTGGTGAAGATTGTGTAGCCGTGCAAGATCTCAGTGGTGTATTCGTAGGTTTTAAATCCCATGAAGAAGCCGCCCAGCATGATGGTTAGCCAGATCCACATGCGCGTCTTCCTCGCATCTCGTCGCTCGGACGCAGCATGCGCTAGTACGACAAAGAGACTCGAAGTCAAAAGCCAGAAGGTGTTTGCCGCTCCAATAAAGGTGTTCGTGTGTGCCGCCTCTGCAGACCATGATGGTCCATGATTGAAGCGGTTTAGTAAGTAGGTAGCGATGAGTCCGCCGAAAATCAGGATTTCCGAACCGATTACCCACCACACGGCTAGGCGGCCTGTGGGGATTCCTGTACGACTGCGGCTAGTAGCTATTATTTGGTGAGCCATATTAAACTTCTTAAATGATTCAGGTTGCCTCAGACTCAGGCTTTTCGTTCTGAGGCCAATAGTCCTTTTCACGTCCCTCAACCGAATACTCGTAAGGACCGCGGTAAACCTCAGGCAAGACCGGTCCGAAATTTCCATGAGGCGGAGGCGATGGAGCGACCCACTCTAACGTATTCGCCTTCCATGGGTTTTTGCCTACCTTCTCGCCTCGCTTGATACTTACGATGAAGTTCACGATAAAGGGGATTTGGAACACCAACATAACGATGAGTGACAACGTCGCAAACACCCGCATGTCTTGCATGTCGGCCCCAGCGAGATCGGGATAATTTTGGAAGTTGTATATGCGACGGTGCTGCCCACCGGCTCCTAAAATGAATAGTGGTATGAAGATTCCATTGAAACCAATAATAGTACCCCAGAAATGGATTTTGCCCCAAGTCTCGTTCATCTTTCGCCCGAACATTTTCGGGAACCAATAGTAGATCGCCGCGAACGTGGCTATGATGGCGATAGGCACAAATGTGTAGTGGAAATGAGCCAATACAAAATAGGTGTCATGCAGATAGATATCTGTTCCACTAGATCCGAGCCAAATCCCCGTCACTCCTCCTAAGAGAAACTCTCCGGTAAAGGCTAGAGCAAATAGCATTGCGGTAGTGAACCGGATCGACCCTCCGTAAAGAGTCGCGACAAACGCGAACAGGATTATCGCCACGGGAATCGATATCAGCAGCGTCGTTGTCGTAAAGAGATAGGTCGCTCTGGGATCCACCCCAGATATAAATTGATGGTGCGCCCAGACGAAGAAGCTTAGAATTCCCAACCCAATCGAGCTATAAAGAATCAGCTTGTACGCGAAGAGTTTCTTGCGAGCAAATGTACAAGTCACCTCGGCCACAATACCCATTGCAGGGAGAAGGACGACGTATACTTCGGGGTGACCAAAAAACCAGAACAAATGCTGCCAGAGAACGGGGTCCCCCCCAGCATTCGCGTCGAAAAAAGCAGTCCCCAAAGTCTGGTCGAAAAGTAACATCACAGCACCTGCCACCAATGGACCTACAGAGCACATGAACAGAATACTGGCGATCACGATCATCCAAACCATCATTGGAATATCGTATATTTTCATACCCTTCGCCCGAGCATTCATCGTCGTTGTAATGAAGTTGATACCCCCTAGCAGGAAAGCCACAATTTCCAGGGTCACCGCTATCAGCCACAAAGGGGCCCCAAAAGGTGTCGAGTTGTATTGGGCCTTCGCGGACAAGGGCGCGTAAGACGTCCATGCACCCCCAAATGCACCACCTGGAACAAAAAAGGAAGCGAGGAGCACAATCGCACTAAGGAGGAAAATCTGGTAAGAAAGCCGGTTGATTCTCGGAAATACCATATCATCGCAACCTATCATCAGTGGAATCAGAAAATTCCCCATCGCCGCGATTAATACCGGCATTGCCACCCAGAAAATCATGATAGTCCCATGATTTGTTACTAGGCTGTTGTAGGCCGCAGGTGACAATGTCCCCCAAAAAGGGATCGAAGAACCCGGAAACGCTAACTGCATACGGAAGACATAAGCGAAATAGCCCCCGATGAGAGCCATCGCCATTCCCGTAAACATATACTGGAAACCGATTATTTTGTGGTCCGTGGAGAAAATGTATTTACTCCAAAAGGACGGTTCGTGGTGGTCGTCATGGTGCTCTCCATGACCCACTTCTGCGTGAGCGACTTCAGCCATTGTTCTGGTCCTTCTTTTCTTGAGATAGATTTTGTTTTGCGGCTGCTAAAATGCCTGCCCCCTCGGAAATGGGCGTATTCGCAGCGAGCCACGCGTTGTGCTCGGCTTCTGACTTAATAAAAATTCGAGCCCCCATGATGCCATGTGCTACCCCGCACATTTCCGCGCATTGGATATCCCACTCGCCTTCCAAGATTGGCTTAAAGTGTCCACTGATAACGCGACCCGGTATAGCGTCCTGCTTCAATCGAAAAACGGGA
The DNA here is from genome assembly GCA_937942145.1 of uncultured Opitutaceae bacterium. Classification (GTDB taxonomy): domain Bacteria; phylum Verrucomicrobiota; class Verrucomicrobiia; order Opitutales; family Opitutaceae; genus Pelagisphaera. The sequence goes on along the minus strand of CALDFV010000138.1, from coordinate 5,344 downwards.
ACGGAAAAACTGTGCATCACATCTCTCGATTCAAGATGGTAAGAATACTGGGTATTATTTTTGATGTGAAGCTCATTCACCGATACAATATCATCCTCGGTACCTAACACCTTGTCCTCGCCCGCATGGTAGAAGGTCCACGCCCATTGCTGCGCTACGATTCGTACCTCCTCTTCAGGTGGAGGAATATCTATCTTAATATTAAACCATACAAGAAAGGTCGGGATAATGATAGCCACGTCGCACACAAGTATTAGATAATGCGGAATTTCTATGGCTTGCTTCTGCTTGTGCGTTTCGCCTGAGATGTACTCGGCCTTGTGACCATCCCGTTGGCGATAGCGAAAAATTAGGTAGAAAAAATACCCAAGAACCAATAAAAACCAGAAACCCACTAGAATCGTGATGACGTCGAAAAGGACATCTATTTCTATCGCGTAGCTCGATGCTCGGGGGAGCAAAGACTCTAGAATACCTGGCATAAACTTATCTAAAAATTCGAACATGATTGAACAGGGAGGAGAGTTATCAAATCGGGTTTTTCAAAAAACGTACCACAGAATTACAATTACGGCCGAAAAGCCTATGGTTCCTGCGACCGTGTAATAAAACATCTTGCGAGTGGCGGAGTAAGCGTGGGCTTCTGCCTCTGGATCAAGTTCGTTGTCGCTATCGCTCATAAAATTTCAGTTTATCGTAGTTAAAGTCCGTATGCCTATTTCCCTAGCGTATTGATATAGGCGATTACATCCTTCATCATCTGCTCATCTGCTAGGAGCATCGACATCGGACGCATCTGGGCCCCTGTTATGTCCTGCGGATTCGATCCGCGAACACCTGACTTGAATTTCTTCAGTTGGGCTAGATGATACCAATCGTGCTGATTAACAAGACTCGGTGCATTCAGGAGGTCATTGCCTCTACCGTCAGGGCCATGGCACGCGAGGCAAGTCGCGTAAGTTGCCTGTCCTTTGACCGGGTCTCCACCCTCGAGAGTCGGCTCAACGGGAGAAGACCCCAGCGAAACGATGTAGCTCGCGACTGCTTGCATGTCATCTTCCGTGATCATCGTCTGGGCCATCGGCAACATTCTGAGACCCGCAGTGTCCTCTGCATGGGCACCACGTATCCCCGCCTTATACTTTTTCAGCTGGTCCACAATATACTTCTCGGAAAGAGCCGTCAGAGCCGGCGCTAGTTGCAACGGAATTCCCTGTCCGTCGGGACCATGACAAATAGTACAATTCCGGTAGAGTTGCTCACCTCGTTTGTCAGCCTTCAGCGTCGAGCCAGAAAAGGCGACAACGAAAAGCGACAGCGCTAGCAAAATTAACTTCGAGGGGAGAAACCCCGCGTGAGACCGTATCGATTTCATGGACAATAATATTGGCGAATACCGGGTGCCTGTATAGCAATAGTTGCGAATTGAGGAATGTATTAAGGCTCTTTATACACACCAAAAGAATGGCTTAGAACTGGAGGACGTTTCCCAGACCGTTCGGAAGGGAAACGAGCCTGTTTCCTGCCTAGAATTTAGCGGATTCACAAGGACCCTAATACCTTGGGCGGCACGCCCTGTGTCAAGGCAAAATCTGCCAGATCGCTCCCCTGGGCTCCAGTAGTTCGACCCTCCCCAACCCCATCCTACCGGATCGATCGGCGACCTCACCGAACGACAAGAGACGCAGTAGGATAAATCCAGGGCTATTTTGTCAGCCCAAAACGCTTGGTGAACGGATAGAAAATCAGCACCGGACGACCCACAATGGCCGACTCCGGCACGTAACCCCAGTCGCGGCTGTCGGAGCTGTGGGCACTGTTGTCGCCCAGCGCCACATACCTGTCCTCAGGAACTTCGATTGTCTCCCCTCGTCTCAATAGCGAATTTCCAATGTGGAAATACCCATCGTAAGGGGCCTCTTTTGAATTGTTTTTCACAAAGCCGACCGAGCCCTGCGCCTCATCCCCGTTCACAAGGAGTTTGCCATTGTCGATCTGGAGTTCGTTTCCTGGGACCCCGCTCAGTCGCTTGATGTAATAACTGTCCCGGCCTCTCCGAGTCAGCGCGGGGACTTCACTCGTCTTGAAAACGAATCCGTCCCCAACCTTCGGCCTGACAAAATGGTAGCTCATCCGATCCACAAATAGCTGGTCGCCGGTGTGAATATCAAAAGACAGAACCGTTTCCCCTTTTTCAAAGAACCGGCCCGTCTTCACGAGGATCACGTCCGTCACTAGTCCATTGGCCAGCGTTCTTTGTCCCCTGCCAGCGGTTTCTCCAGAGCTGATCTTCTTTTGGATGACTTCGAGAAGCGAACTCTCTTCCGGAAACCAGGACTTGAGCAATATGTTCTGATCCTGCTCATTTAGCATGGGCATATCACTGGAGACATCGAATTCCTGCGGCGTTTTCAGCAGAAGCGGCTTCCCTCCGATCTCAAAAGCGAAACCATTGCCTTTGCCCGGTATTATCAAATGGTGCCGCTTGCTAACCGTATTGACCGGCAACAAGCTGTTAGATCGAATCCGGGTCGAAATCGGTATCAGGAGTTCCCCATCCGCTGGGGCTTTCAATTCGTAGCGAATTGCTCCATGAGCGATCAGTCGAAACGCCCGGCTGATTACCCCCGGAGCAGGATTGTCTTCCGTCCACACCTCACTCGTCATTCCGTTGTAGGTCGGCCACATCGAGTTTGTCGGAATCTTGAACGGCTTGATAAAGAAAGCCGTGAAACCCAGGTAGAGGATCAGAAAGTAGAGCGCGAAATCCACATTTTCGCCAATCATCGACTGCGGGTAAAAGGCTCCCCCCACCTTTTTCATGTGCCCTTCCACTCCTTCGATCGCCAGCTTGAGTTTGCCCGCGTCCGCGGTCTTCGCCTTCAACTGTACCCTCAGCTCCTCCAATCTTTTGCCCAGTTCCGAAATCTCGGAATCGGTGAGCTGGTCTTTCCGAAAATTGTAGACCTTGTGCCCGAGATAGAGCCAGTTTTTGGCAGCGCCGCGAAGTTTCGAGTTTTCTGATTGGAGGAATCCGAACATAGGAAGGGTTTGAACGTGTTTAAGAAAACAGCTTTTAAGGTATCTAGTCCGATAGAAAGTCTAAACTTCTCATTTGGAAGGGATTTAACGACCATTCGCAATCTGTTGAGATCTCAGTTCTCCAGTTTTCATGATCCTCCGCTCGATTCTCAATCGTTCTTCAAGACCTTAATGAAGGCGTCCGGCGGAATGGAGACGTTGCCGATATTCTTCATCTTCCGCTTACCTTCCTTCTGCTTGTCGAGAAGCTTTCGCTTTCGGCTGATATCCCCGCCATAGCATTTTGCCGTAACGTCCTTGCGCATCGCCCGCACATTGGCCCGAGCGATGATATTACCGCCGACTGCGGCCTGCACCGCGATCTTGAATAGATGCATCGGTATAATGTCCGCCAGCTTTTCGCAAAGCACCTTCCCCTTCTCCCGCGCCTTGTCCTGATGTACGATTGACGAGAAAGCGTCCACCGGATCGCCATTCACCATGATGTCCATCTTGACCAGCTTGGACTCTCGATACTCGTCGAGCTCATAGTCCATCGATCCGTATCCACGCGTGATGCTCTTCAAACGATCGTTGAAATCGACTAGAATCTCGTTCAACGGTAGATTGCACACCAACATCAAACGGGTTTCGTCGAGTGTCTCCGTGTGGTCGCAAACGCCTCGTTTGTCCATGACTAGATTGAGGATATCACCTATAGAGTCGTTCGGAACGTGGATGGTCGCCTCGATCGTTGGCTCCAAAATTCGTTCAATCGCGGAAGGGTCCGGCAAGTTGATCGGATTATCAACCTCGATTGCTTCACCATTCACCTTCTCTACCTTGTAGATAACACTTGGATACGTAGATATGATATCGACATCATACTCCCGTCGTATTCGCTCCTGGATAATCTCCATATGCAGCAGACCGAGAAAACCGCAACGAAAGCCAAAACCAAGGGCCATGGAACTTTCTGCCTGGAAACTAAATGCGGCATCATTGAGCTGAAGTTTGCCCATTCCTGCTTTCAGTTTTTCAAAGTCCGATGTCTCCACCGGGTAGATACCCGAAAACACGAGTGGCCGGACTTCCTGATAGCCGGGCAGCATCTCCTTGGCCTGATTGTGGTAATGGGTAATCGTGTCGCCAATCTTTATTTCCGCTACGTTCTTGATATTGCAAACCAAGTACCCCACATCGCCCGCAGTCAATGCTTCCGACTTCTGCATCGAAGGTGTGAATACACCAACCTCTTTGACCTCTGCTCGCGTATTGTCACTCATCATGACGATTTGGTCGCCACGCTTAATTTCTCCCGAGAAAGCCCTAATGTAGACGATCGCGCCTCGATAGGCATCGTAAACTGAGTCGAAAACCCCCACCCTCGTTTCCGCGCAATCTGTCCACCTTGGAGGCGGAATACGAAGGGCGATTGCTTCCAGAATTTCCTCGATTCCGATCCCGTTCTTGGCGCTCGCTAGAATCGCTTCCTCCGCCGGGATCGCCAGCAGGTCCTCCAGCTGTTTCAAGCACAGGTCCAGATTAGCGCTGGGCAGGTCAATCTTGTTGATCACAGGAATGATCACCAAATTTTGCTCTACCGCCAGGTTCGCGTTGGCCACTGTCTGAGCCTCAACGCCCTGAGCCGCGTCAATAAGGAGAAGCGCTCCTTCACAGGCTGCCAGACTCCGAGACACTTCGTAGGAAAAGTCGACATGGCCAGGCGTGTCCATCAGGTTTAGCTGATACAGCTCCCCGTTCTTCGCCTTATAGTGCATTGTCACGGGATGGCTTTTGATCGTGATTCCCCGCTCCCGCTCCAGATCCATCGAATCCAGATGCTGCTCGGTCAATACTCGCTGGGTAACGGTCGCCGTATTCTCCAGCAACCGGTCCGACAAAGTCGTCTTCCCATGGTCGACATGGGCTATGATGCTGAAATTTCGCTTATGGTCCGTTTTCATCGAAGCGGAAGAACTTGGTAGGTCCTTCCCCCCCTTTCAAGCCGCGATGTGGGAATTTTACGATAAAGCGTCGGAATACGCGCAAACCCTTCTGCCGACTCGATCATGGGGCTGACGGAATGCCCCCAGCATTTCTCCTACCACGGATAGATGAAGACAATGATATCCAATCGGAGTATTGTAGCGACAAGTGCCCCGCGGACTGATTTTTCCACGCATTCTGCAGACTAGCCTCTTATACCAACATTTCAAATCACTTCATAGCTTTATGCCCGCTTCAATTTCACTCAAAATCCGCAGCGCCATGTTCCTTGCCCAGAGGCTACCTTGAATCAGTAGACCCTACGAGCAGCCCT
>CALDFV010000137.1 GCA_937942145.1 uncultured Opitutaceae bacterium | reverse complement strand
CCCGCTACCAATTTCAACAACGAAGCTACATTCGAAGCATCTTTGCGAAACGAATAAACTCGAATGCTTGGCTCCAACGCGATCTTCATACGAAGTCCGAGCTGGAGCCAGGTTCTTGAGGCGTTTTATATATTCCATCCTCCACCAAGGCAGGATGCAAAAAGTATTTGCGAAGGTGGGGTATATGTTCGAGAAAAAGCGCATCGTGCCCCATGGAAATGTGATTAAACAAAACGAGATGCTGGTGGATCTGTCCCATATCTCCCACATGAGGCACCACGGTTAATCCAAATTTCCGTGCGAGGAGACTCACGGTAATAAACTCACTGATTCCCCCTACCCGCGTGCAATCGACCTGCACATAAGTGACTGCCCTAGCCTGCATGAAGTTTTTAAACATCACGCGATTGGAGACATGTTCACCCAGAGCGATATCGATGGGGTCTATTTCTTTAGCCAAGGTTTGATGTCCAATCACATCATCCGGTTGCGTAGGCTCTTCGATCCAAAAAGGTGACATGCCCGCAAGGGCCTTCGATGTTCGAATCGCTTTGGGCAGCGACCAGCTTTGGTTTACATCCAGCATCACTCGTGCATCGTCTCCCGCGGCTTCTCGAACTAGGTAAGCTCGTCGAACGTCTCGCTCCGTCTCGGGTGATCCGACCTTCAGCTTCATATCCTTGAAACCGGTCTCAACTGCTCGACGAACATTGTCTTTAACCTGTTCATCGGAGTAGTTGAACCAACCGATGGACGTATCATACCCGGGGTAACCTTTTTCAATGATCCCGGAACGCTCTTCCCGTCCTGCTCGATTTTCCTTCAATAAAAGAATCGCATCCTCCCGCGTCAGTTCATCTTCCAGATAACTCAGATCCAAGGTGTCGACAATCTGCTCCGGGGTCAGGTCATTCAACAGTTTCCATAAAGGCACTCCGTGAGTTTTGGCCCATAAATCGTAACAGGCATTGGTGATACTCGCTAAGGCCAAGTGAATCATACCTTTATGTGGACCCAACCAACGATAACGGGGGTGTTCCGCCAACTGCTTAAAACAATCTCCGAACTGAGACATCAGTTCCTCCACTTCGCGGCCGACCAACGGTTGCACCAGTCCCTCTATCAGAGAACGAATTTCCTGATTTCCCGCACCCAGTGTAAATACGATACCCGTTCCGCAAACAGAAGAATCCGTATGCAAGTGGGTGACGATATAAGAGTAGACCGGATCGGTGTGAATGGAATCCGTTCCATCCCCGGCTTCCAGAGGAAATTCCTTTATATCGGTGGTGATTTTGGAAATGGTATGCGTCATGAAGTTTTTGAGCGTCCGTATTTAAAACGCTTATACAGTGGTACTGCTAGCAAAACGAGCGATGATACGACGAAGATCAGCGAAATGGGTCGCTGAATCAACGGGAGAAAGCTTCCGCTCGAAGCCATTAGACCCGCTTGCAAATTCTCTTCGGCAATAGGGGCCAGAATAAACCCGATCACAAAGGGCGCTAACGGGATCTTCATTCGTTCAAAAGCGAATCCTAGCAACCCGAAAAACACCATGGTCCACACATCAAACATGCGGGTGGACAACGCGAAGGACCCAATGATACAGAAAACCAGGATCACCGGCATTAGCAAACTCCGAGGCAGCGAGGCCAGCTTCGCGATATGCTTAACGGCCACCAGCATGAAGAGAAACATGAACACGTTGGATACAAACATCGAACCCATGATGGTATAAACCATCTCAGGATTCTGCTGGAAGAGTAATGGACCGGGTTGTAATCCATGAATCAGCAATCCGCCCAGTAGTATCGCATCGACTACACTGCCGGGTATTCCGAGAGAAACCAATGGGATCAACGCTCCTCCAATCGTTGCGTTGTTGGCGCATTCCGATGCCACAATCGCAGTCTCGGACCCTTTTCCGAATTTTTCCTGTTCCTCCGGCTTAGCTAATGACTTCGCCGCGCTATAGGCAGATACCGATCCTATATTTGCCCCAATGCCAGGAAGAATTCCAACCCACGTTCCGATGACAGAGGAACGGACCAGATTGACTGCTTGATCCTTCCAATCTTTCAAGCTGAACAACATCTCACGGGCACGCTTCAAAGGAATGATGGTGATCTTTTCTTCGAGCCGCGTAAGATCAGAAATGACCTGACTGATCGCGAACATGCCGATGAGTACCGGCAAAAGTTTGAGCCCCCCATTGAGTTCCTCAAAGCCAAAGGTCATCCGCAAATTCCCCGTTGCCTTGTCGATCCCCGGTAAAGAAGCGAGAACACCTAACGAAGCCGATAGAAAGGCCCGGCTCATCGACTTCCCACCAATCGATGCAATCAGAACCAGAGCCAGCAACACCAGGGCAAAGAAATCAAAAGGTCCCAGCTTCGTAGAATAGAGAGCAATCGGCCTAGATAAGGTGATCAGGAACAACCAGGAAATACACCCTCCCACAAACGAAGCAGTGATCCCCAAACCGAGCGCGCGCCCCGGCCTCCCTGCCTGAGCCATAGGATAGCCATCCATGGTCGTCATAATAGACGCGGGGGTTCCTGGCATGCGTAACAAAGTGGCCGTAATCAATCCCCCGCTGATAGCGCCTACATACATGCTGATGAGCAGGATGAAGGCATTGATGGGATCCATGTTGAACGTCAAAGGCAAGGTAAGAGCGATGAGCATAGCACCCGTAAGACCCGGAATCGCTCCCATGGTAATTCCCAGAATAGTGCCAATCACCACGAGCATCATCCCTTGGATGCTAAATATATAAGCCGATGCGGTTTGGATCGCTTCCATGTTTCAGTTACTAAGGCAGGTCGATGGTGAACAATTGAGTGAATACAAAATGCAGACCAAAGGACATGAGAAGCGCCACTTCGAGAACAGATATCCACTTACGCTTATCCAATCCCGTCAAAAACAGTCCCGCAATCACGACAAACAAAATGGTCGCCCAAATGAACGGAAGGATCCCAAGCCCCATCAGCAAGACGTAGACAATCGTCATGGCTAAGGCTCCGAAAGCAAAGTCGTAGCGTAAACGCAGGGTAGAAACGGTATCGACTTTGGATTGCTCGGACCTGAAGTGACTTACCAAAGCGAGTACTATAAAAAGCAATACAAAGCCTATCGTCCAAACCTCAAAATCAGGTAGCTCAATTCTGAGCTCTGGATTGATCTTCCCGAATGCTTCCATGCGGTCGTCAATTCTTTGGCTAAGCGCGTCACCCACAATAATCCGTGGAAGGATCTGCAGTTCCTCCGTACGCTGAAGCATATACTCGGATTGCATGACCTTTCCCATGACGTCGGCGAAGTAATTGACGATCGAGGCATCGGTTCCTTTGGGAAACCACCAGTAATGCAGGTTAGCGCTAAAGACAGGGAAACCCAGCTCTGCACTGGTCGGAATATCCGGTATCGAGTCCAAACGCTCTTCCCCCAGGTAGGCGATGGCCTTCAAACCATTCTCCTTAAACCGGACATACTCCCCGATGGACAAAATGATAACATCTAGGTGTCCCCCCATCACTCCGGCCAGCCGATGCGCGCCGCCCCCTGTTGCCACAAAGCGGAACCGGGCCCCCTGTAGCGTATTCTCCAGCATGATGGCTGAGAAGTGAGTCGGCGTATTAAAATTGATACCAAAATTCAAAGTTTCCGGTTGGGCCTTGGCGGCTTCCATCAAGTCTCCCAAATTTTGATAGGGAGACTCATTGGAAACAAGCACCACCACCCCAAACTCCCCTGTCGCGGCCGCCACTTCATAATCATCAGGGCCATTGGGGGATTGACCGTTCGATTTAGCTACCATGAGAGCTTCGTGCAGGCAAAGCACAGTGTAGCCATCCGGTCGGGCATCCTTCACATAGCTACTGCCAATCGAAGTTCCCCCTCCTGGCTTGTTAACCACCATCATGGGTTGGGGCATAAGCTGGTCATCATTGATCGCCTTTTGCACGATCCGCACAAAGGTGTCTGATCCTCCACCGGGTTGAAATGGCACCACAACGCGTATCGGCTTCCGTGGATACTCCTCGCCCAGGCTTGACCCCAATTTCACGTACTGGAATACGGAGAAGAGAATAACTCCTACGATACAGCCATGTTTGAGAAAAGATTTTTGAAATTGGGTCATTATTAACGAAAGTCTTTGCCTACCGGTGTTTGGGTCCGGTCACTTCCCACCAAAGGCCTTCATTAATTGTTTTCAGAACCCCTCCCACTCCCCCGTAATACAAGGTCGGTGGCGAAGTTTTTGGGTCGAATACGAGGGTCCATGCATGATTCGAC
>CALDFV010000136.1 GCA_937942145.1 uncultured Opitutaceae bacterium | reverse complement strand
ATACTTTCTAAGTCTACTTTGTTGTATTTCGAACGATTGTTATTAGGCAGGGCAAAGGAAAGTAGAGCTAAGATTCCGCTGAGTGAACAACTATAGGTTTTTGGTCATGTGGATATCCTCGGGATGTTTCTCGAAGAGTCCTGCATTTGGGGTAGCGGTGGGTTCGAAACCCTGGCTGAGGTAAAAATTGACAGATGAATCGGTCGGGGTAGCGCAGACGTAGAGCGTTTTAGATTTTCTGGATTTGGCGGCGTCTTCCGCTTTCATATAGAGGGACTTTGCGATCCCGCTCATCCGGTGATTCGAGTCTACGTACAATGCGAGAAGTTGTTCCGTTCCTGGTTCGAGAATCGGATTTAGAATTACGATTCCCGACAGTTGTTCTCCGTCCAAGGCTCCAAATGCTTCTGCTCCGGATTCAAGAGCTTCTTTCCATGTCTCATAATAGGTATCCCAATAATTGGGGTCGTGGGGCACCGAGGCACTTTCGTCGAACGCTTTTAACTCGCCGTCGATGTAGCGGTAGCGGTGCTCAATCTCTTCGGATCGATCGATCTGGTAGATCTTTTCAAGTTCGTCGGGATTGAGAAGACGGATTTCTATCAGATTCATAGTGGTGAGTCTGCTGAAAGGAATGTCTTCTTTTTGCCACTGGCAAGTTATTACCCAACCGGAACATACATTCGTATGCTTTTGTGGCAATTTTCACAAGGACCCGGACTCATCGTCGCAAAGGGTAGATTCAAAATTTTTGAAGAAGGAATTGTCGAATATTGTCGCCTCATCAGCAAGATTCCTAAAACCATGGAGCGATGAAACTGCCAGTTGAGGATGATTTCAATGACGTGTTAGGAAAGGCTCAGAAGGGTCAGGGGATTTCCACGGAAGTTCTAGCGGAAACGACAGGGTTGTCAGAAGAGAGTATTCGAAAGGCGCGTCGTGGGGAGTTTGACCCGAGCGATGTTGCGATATTGGGACAAACTCTGGGACTCAATGTGGAAGCCCTATTGGCAATTGGGAGAAACGAATGGTACCCAGAGGAACCGAAATCCATTGAAGGATTCGAGCTGATTGCGACCCCTTTTTACGATATGCACGTGAATGCCTACCTGATATGGGATCCAGCCACTAGGGAGGCGATCGCGTTCGATACGGGGACGGATCCCAAGCCGATTCTGGAATTACTGTCAAAAAGAGGACTGACGCTAAAAACGCTTTTCGTAACCCATTCGCACGGTGATCACATTGAGGGAGCTGATTTGATATTGGAAAAGACGGGAGCGAGCGCGGTAATCAGTCGACTCGAGCCAGAAGTTCCCTTCGCTGCGGAGAAGATCGACGAAGGATACGTAGCCAGAATCGGTTCTCTTAGTGTTGAAATGTTCAATACACCAGGGCATACGAGTGGAGGGGCAACCTTTGTGGTTACAGGTTTGAGTCGAACCGTTGCGCTTGTGGGAGATGCCATATTCGCGGGCTCCATGGGTGGCGCTAATGTTTCTTACGAGCAGGGTCTCGCTGGATTGAAGAAGATTCTCTCATTGCCGGATGATACGGTTATCGCCTCGGGACATGGTCCTCTGACAACGGTGGGCCAGGAGAAGAAAATGAATTGTTTCTATCGGGTTGATTAGATTCTTGGTACAGAGAGGTTCGATTGGGGTATCCATGAGATAGATTCACATCCGTAGGGCCGGTGCTTGCACCGTGCCGCGTATGAAGATCAAAATAGCCTTCGCGGCACAGTGCAAGCGCTGGCCCTACAGAAACCCTCTAGGCTTTCATCGCTTTCTCTTCTTTCCTGATCCGGTCCAAGTATTCGCTCACGTTGCAGGTGAGCATTCGTGTGCCGGTTTTGCTAACTTCGAGAACTTTATTGACGATCGGATCGAGAAAATCACGGTCGTGACTGACCAGGATCACCGTGCCATCAAAAGCTTTAACAGCGTCTTGAAGAATCTCTTTGCTTTTGATATCCAAGTGGTTGGTTGGCTCGTCGAGAATGATGGTATTGGCTTCTCGCATAAGCATTTTCGCTAGGGCGAGTCGATTTCGCTCACCGCCGGAAAGCACGCTAGTTTTTTTGAATACATCGTCTTTTCTAAATAGGAGTGCCCCCAGGACAGCCCGCGGATTGGATTCCTCGCGATTGGCTTCTGCCGAGGATTGTTCGACTTCTTCCAAAACCGTTTTATCTGGATCCAATTCTTCGGCCTGCTGTTGGGCGAAGTAGGATAGAACCGTATTGATTCCCAAAGTTCGCTCTCCTTCCTGGAAGGGCTCGATACCGGCTAGAATACGAGCAAGGGTTGACTTTCCGGCGCCGTTGACTCCGACGACCGCGATCCGGTCACCTTTGTCGATGTAGAAGTCGAGCCCCTTGAAAATCTGTAGATCGCCATAGGACTTAGACATATTTTTAAGTTCAATGACTTTTGCGCTAGCTGGTGGAGGGGGCGGAAATCTGAAATAGATTTTTTTCTCCTGTGGAGGTAGTTTAATAATCTCCATCTTCTCGAGATCCTTCATTCGGCTCTGAACGAGTGAGGCCTTTTTGACATTTCCTCTAAAACGATTGATGAAGTCCTTTTGGCGCTGGATCTCGGCTTGCTGGTTCTTGACCTTCTTTCGCAGGACCTCCAGATCCGCTTCGGATTGCTTTATGTAGAAGGAGTAGTTTCCGCTGTAGGATTTGAGAGCTCCCATCGAAAGATGGATCGTTCGATTGGTAACGACATCGAGGAATGCGCGGTCGTGGGAAATGACCATGAGTGATCCTTCGTAGCGGGTGAGGTAATCCTCCAGCCATTGTTGCGAAATGATGTCCAAATGGTTAGTAGGTTCGTCGAGTAGAAGTAGGGAAGGTTCTCTTAGCAGCAGTTTTGCCAGCGCCATGCGCATTTGCCAGCCACCCGAAAACTCGCTGGTGTCGCGTTCAAAGTCGGATTTCGCGAACCCGAGACCCATGAGGGTCTTTTCGATCTTTGACTTCATTTTTTCAGGTTCATGGGACTCGAGTTTTTGCTCCCAGGCACCGATTTGATCGAGAAGATCGTAGTACTCTTCGGATGAGGTATCCATTTCCATCATCTGCTCATCCGCTTCGTCGATGTTCTTCTGGAGGGCCAGCGCATCTTCGAAGGCGGTAGACACTTCGCCGTAGAGCGTCTTCCCCTTCAGTTCGATACCATCTTGTGGAAGATATCCCAGGGTGACGTAGCCGGGACGTTCTACTTCGCCGGAATCAATCTCTGCCTCATTCAGAAGCAGCTTAATCAAAGTGGACTTTCCTGATCCATTCGACCCGACTAGCCCGATTCGGTCACGTGCACCAATCGTTGTGGATATCTTGTTGTAGATAACCTTTTCACCGTAACGGAGTGAGACATCGACTATATTGATCATAGGAAGGAGGGGACCTTAGGAGGTGGATGAGGAGCGTCAAGCGGGATTCCGCGTAAAGAAGCGTGATCAAACGGCGTGCTGGGATAGGCTTCCCAGTTGGAGGCTGGAACATTCCCACGGATGTGGAAGGGGATCCCTCAAAGCAGGGCTACGCTTTCAGTAAGTCGCTCTTCCGCCTGAAAGATCGAAACAAAAACCGGTTGTGTAACTGTTTTCTGGTGATACTATAAAACGTATTGTAGAAACAATTTCGTCAAGCGTACCACAGCGTCCCATAGGGATTTTAGAGGTCATGTAGTCGATTTGTTCCTGAGGAATGTCATCGTGTATCGGAGTCTTGATGACAGCGGGAGCAAGAGAGTTGATTGTAATTCCAGTTTCCGCGTACTCCTTGCCGATCGTCTTAACCAATCCAATGACGCCAGCTTTAGTTGTGGAATAGGACACCATACCCGCATTTCCCTCTTTCCCCGCGATCGAGGCAATTAGTAGGATACGGCCATAGTTCCGCTCTACCATGTGAGGCAGCAGGGTCTTGGCTAGGATGAACGAGCCCAGTAGATTGACTTCGAAAACCTTTTGGAAGTCGGGTACCGGGATATCGACGATTTTCGTATTGGTCTGTCCCACTATTCCCGCGGCATTTACCGCGATGTCGATTTGCCCAAATGTATCCAGAACTTGAGAAACGGCAGCTTGAACACTTTCTTCTGAGCTAATGTCCGTTTGCAGTGCAATCACTTCACCTGCGAGCGTTGCTTTTGCCTTTTGAAGCCCTTCTTCATTAGTGTCAAAAAGCGCTACTTTAGCCCCTTCTGCGGATAGCCGAATGGCTGTAGCCAAGCCGATTCCTGAAGCTCCGCCGGTAACGATGGCTACCTGATCTTTAATGGTTCGTTCCATAAGAATTTATCGAAGACTGATTGCGAATGGGTCATGAGTGAACGCAAAAGTGAAGTTTGTCGCGTGGAATCTAGACTCACTAGCGTACGGTCTTACCCTTATCAAGTTCTGTTGCTGCATCGCATTCCGAACTATTGGAAATGCTATCATCAGCGCCTTGTAATTCGACTATCCAATCCGATCTCGCCAAGGACCTGTGATGGCGAGCGTCTCTCCAGGGCTCTTCTGGATGTTGACGAATAGAGTGGTACCGTCCGGAGAGAAACAAGCTCCGGCAACTTCGCTCTTAACCTCAACGTGTCCGATCTTGTACATTTTCCCTTCGGTTGTAATGCCAACAATAGCGCTGCTTTCATTGTCGTCCTCACAGATGACAATGTCCCCCCACGGAGCCACGGTCAGATTGTCACAGGCCTTGAGCAGTTCTAGATCTTGGCTTTCGATGAAAAGTTCTAGTTTACCCGGATTTTCAGACTCCCCACTCATCCCTTCAAGGGCGCTGGGGCGGTATCGGAAAATCTGACCAAGCTTTTTCGGTCCGCCGTTGGTGCAGGCAAAGTAGATTTCGCCATTTCCGTAAAACATTCCTTCACCGCGAGCGAATCGAGCGGCTCCTTTTTCAAATCCCTTGTAGCGAAGGTCGTCATTGGGTGCGGTGGGATCATCGATGTCGATCCATTCCACTGCGATGGACAGGTTGACGGGGAAACTGGGGAGGTCGATCTCGTCCCAATTCCGTGTATCGCTTGAGGGAGCCCCCTTTATGGCGAGCGCCTGAAGGCGACCCCCTTTGGCGAGTTGCCCTCTGGCATCGGGAATGTAGCGATAGATGAGCCCATCGGGACGATCCTCGGTTTGGTAGACGATACCACTGGCTGGATCGACGGAGACCGCTTCATGGTTGAACCGTCCCATCTCCTTGAGTGGCACTGGATCAGCAAGACCGATCTCATAATTGGCGGGTACTTCGAAGTTGTAGCCATGGTCTTTTTTAAGTTGGTCATTGGCTCTATCGACATTCTCTTCGCACGTGATCCAGGATCCCCAGGGAGTTGTGCCACCAGAGCAGTTGCGAATGGTTCCCGTAAGGGAGAGGTAATGGCGTTTCAGCTCCTGTGTACGCGTATCAAATACAAGTGTAGTCGTACCGCCGGTGCAATGAGTGCCGTTGGCGCCGCTGTCGTACCGCTTGGAATCGCTGATGCCCTTCCATTCGCTAGATTTCAGGTATTCAACCTTGTCCTCCTGCAGAGGGCTGACTTCGTGGTTGCGGACGATTAGGGTGAGGCCATCGGGGCCGGGAAACGTGGCCATTCCGTCGTGCGCGGGGGGCACGATTTGTCCGTCGTCCATTCGGGCGCCTCGTTCAGAGATGACTTTGTAGCTAAAACCTTTTGGGAGTTTAAGGCGACCCTTGGAGTCGCTTAACAAGGGTCCGTAGCCTTCGGCCACCACATTGGTCGAGCCGAGCTCGCCAGAGGAAACGGCGGTCGAGTAGTTTTGTGAGCAAGCGCTCAGTCCAAGGAATCCTGTAGTGATCAGGGAGTTTTTTACAAATTCGCGACGGTTAGTTTCTTTCATAATGGGCTCTATATTACTTATTCGATTAAAGGGGATTTTTGGACGCGTTCCGATCGAAAAAGGAGTTGTTTCAGTATGGTTTAATATTTTCGCCAATAAATTTGGTATTGTAAAGGGGGCTTATCTTCAACCGGCGAATCGATGGGGAATGCTTGTAAAGCGCTATCGCGAGACGATAAACGGCGCGATGATACCCTGAACACTTGCGGGGAAGAGACCTTCGATATGGACGCCATCATCTTCGGTTTCCTGGTGGCGAATTCCTCCACTGGAGTGCAATTTTGAGATGATGTCGTAACGATCGTGCGGTATGACAATTTTGGAGGGCGCCAGTTTTGCGTTGAGGACTGTTGATATGTTTTCCTTTAGAGCCTCAAGTCCTTCTCCCGTGGCGGCGCTAATGAATAGGGCATCTTTATGAAGGAGCTTTATCCGGCTAAGGGTTTCCTCATCCCCAACATTGTCGATTTTATTGAAAACGAGGAGCCTCGGGTTTTCGGTGGCTCCAATTTCCGCTAGTACCGATTCAGTTGTCTCAAAGTGACTTTCGAATTCCGGATTCGAGACATCGACTAAGTGTATCAGCAGGTCGGCGACGACGGCCTCTTCGAGAGTCGCCTTAAAGGCATCGACGAGTCTGTGAGGAAGGCGTCTTACAAATCCCACGGTATCGGTCAAAAGCACATGTTGGCTTTTGTCGAGATCGAGCCGACGTGTCGTGGGATCAAGGGTGGCAAACAGTTTGTCTTCCGCGAGTGCGTTCGACTGTGTGAGCTTGTTGAGCAACGAGGATTTTCCTGCGTTGGTGTATCCAACGATTGATACGGTGGGAACGGGGCGTCGAAGCCGCTTAGCTCGTTGAACGTGTCGGTGTTTTATGACGTCTTTAAGCTCCTTTTTCGTGATCGCTATGCGATCGTTGATCATCCGCCGGTCAGCTTCCAGCTGGGTTTCCCCTTGGCCTCGGGCGCCGGTGCCACCCCCTCGTTGTCGGCTTAAGTGAGTCCAGGCTCG
>CALDFV010000135.1 GCA_937942145.1 uncultured Opitutaceae bacterium | reverse complement strand
CGACTCGAGAACAAAGACTTGTCGCTGACGACTTCAATGATCCCGCTCGGTTCGTGTACGATGAAGTTAAACGCTGCCGCCGAAATGCAACCGGTTACCTGGCCCGAGTTTAGCAACGTACATCCATTCGCCCCCTCCCATCAGACAACTGGATACATCGAGCTCATCAATCAGCTTGAAACCTGGCTGGCGAGAATAACAGATTTTGCCGCAGTTTCCATTCAGCCCAACGCAGGATCACAAGGTGAATACGCAGGACTGCTCGTCATCAGAGAGTTTCACAAAAGCCAGGGACATACCAACCGAGATATTTGCTTAATCCCTACTTCCGCTCACGGCACCAATCCAGCCAGCGCTGTCATGGCCGGCATGAAAGTCGTGCCGGTTAGCTGTGATGATCTAGGCAACATCAATGTAGACGATTTAGAGAAAAAGGCCGAACTGCACCGCGAAAACTTGGCGGCATTGATGATCACTTACCCATCCACCCATGGCGTATTTGAATCCTCTATACAGGAAATATGCCAAATTATTCACAACAATGGCGGACAGGTCTATATGGACGGAGCGAACATGAACGCCCAATGCGGCCTCACTAGTCCGGGATTTATTGGAGCCGATGTCTGCCACCTAAACCTGCACAAGACATTTTGCATTCCCCATGGGGGCGGAGGACCTGGAGTGGGACCGATTGGAGTAGCGGAGCACCTCAAGCCATTTCTTCCTGGGCACGGCCTCAACACGCAAGTGGGAGGAGAAAAGTCCATCGGAGCGATTTCCGCAGCGCCCTATGGAAGCGCT
This sequence comes from uncultured Opitutaceae bacterium, assembly GCA_937942145.1. GTDB lineage: Bacteria > Verrucomicrobiota > Verrucomicrobiia > Opitutales > Opitutaceae > Pelagisphaera. Next base: position 3,687 of record CALDFV010000135.1, on the reverse strand, counting down.
GGCATATTGCCCATATCCTGGGCGTACATTCGGATGATGGGAAGCAGCGGACTCACTCAAGCCACCAAGATCGCAATCCTCAACGCCAACTACATGGCAAAGCGATTGGAGCCGCATTTTCCAATCGTTTACCGGAGCGAAAATGGACTCGTTGCCCATGAATTCATTATAGACTTCAGACAGTGGAAGGCGCTTGCCGGAATCGAAGTTGAGGATGTCGCCAAACGACTGATGGACTACGGGTTCCACGCACCGACAATGTCCTGGCCCGTTCCGGGGACCATGATGATCGAGCCAACCGAAAGCGAATGCAGAGATCAGCTCGATCGGCTTTGCGACGCGCTCATATCGATTAAATCCGAGATGGAGCGAATTGCCAGCGGCGAGTGGCCACAAGACGACAACCCTCTCAAAAACGCGCCACACACCAGTAGTCGGGTAGTATCCGACAACTGGAGATCCCCCTACGGCAGAGAATTAGCGGCTTTTCCTACGACTTGGACTAGAGACTGCAAATATTGGCCAACGGTTGGGCGAGTCGACAACGTCTACGGCGATCGGAATCTAGTCTGCTCTTGTTTGCCCATGTCTGAATACGAAAGTGATTGATTCACTGACATCCAAGTTTTCAAGACCTTTTTATCTGACACAATAAGATTAATCTATGGCATTCATTCAGTGCGATTTCTACTCAGAGATTCTCGGAACGCGAACATCGCTCAATGCAGTCATTCCTTTGCGTGACGAGTCCGGCCAGGAACCTCCTCGAGAGATGCCTGAGCAATATCCGGTACTTTTTTTGCTACACGGATTGCACTCTAACTATACCGCCTGGTCGCGCTATTCCTCAGTCGAACGTTACGCGAATGAAAAAGGGCTTGCCGTTGTCATGCCTGACGCTGGACGCAGTTTTTATACGAATATGCGTTATGGCTACCGGTACTTTGATTTCTTTTCCCAAGAACTTCCAGAAGTCGCCAATCGCCTCTTTCCTCTTTCACGAGACCGATCCCAACGATTCATCGCTGGGCTTTCCATGGGTGGGTATGGCGCCTTCAAACTGGCGCTCTCCCATCCCGAGCAATACGCCGCCGCAGCAAGTTTATCAGGAACGCTTTCACTAACCCAGATTGAAGACCCCGACTCGCTCCTACCCGAATGGCCCATTATTTTCGGAGACAATTCGAAGATTGAACACTCAGAAGATGACCTGCTTTATTTAGCAAAACGCTACTACCAGCAAAAACAGTTCCCTTTACGCCTTTTCCAATGCTGCGGAACGGAGGACTTTCTCTACCAATCCAATCAACATTTTCTCAAGAACGGAAAAGAACTGGGGTTGGACCTTCACTACGAGGAGAGTCCCGGTGGCCACGAATGGCAGTATTGGGACGAACAAATGAAGAGAGTTATCGAATGGCTTCCCATTGACAGTGGCGAACGTAAAACAGTCTGAAGCTACTCTCACTCTTTTCGCGACCACTAACTCCAAAACGTTCTACTTACCATCAATCGATGAACAAAAGCCTAGCTACTAACTCTGTCGCAATCGTTGTCTGTATTATTGGATACGCAATGCCTGAAAGCAGCCTCCGTTCCTTCGTCGTCAGCGCGGGACTGTTTTCCCTTTCAGGCGCCCTCACCAATTGGCTAGCGATTCATATGCTTTTCGAAAAGGTGCCTGGGCTTTACGGCTCTGGCGTAATCGTCGCTCGGTTCCAAGAATTCAAAAGCAGCATACATTCGCTGGTAATGGAGAATTTTTTCACTGAGGAAAACTTCAAGCAATTTGCCGATGCCGCAATTCATCAGGGGTTCACTTCTGAAACAATCGAATCCGTGGTCGATATGGACCAAGCTTTTGATGGTTTTCTGGATGTGATAGGAAAATCCAAATTCGGAAGCATGCTTGCCTTTGTGGGCGGACTAAAAGCTATCGAACCGCTCAGAGAGCCATTCAAAGTCGAGTTTTCGGCCCGATTCGCCCAGATTATCGAGGATCTCGATCTCACCAAGAGCGATATGCATTTCGAGACCTTTCGTCCCACGGTTGAGAATCTCGTCCGGGGAAAGCTCGATCAATTGAAACCTCAGGAAGTAAAAACCATTTTAGAAAAGATCATTCGCGAACACCTAGGATGGCTGGTCGTATGGGGAGGCGTTTTTGGGGGATTCATTGGCATTTTGGCCGCTTTTGCCAAAATCTGACTAGGGAACATTGCAGCGATTGCCCAAGTCCCACATCCCTACCACTACTTAAGAAAGTATTTCGGAAACCGAATATCTTATTCGAGGGGAGACGCTTTCGAACATAAATGCCTCAAAACATTGTGACTTGAAGTAAGTCTCAGCCTTAGTCACTTTACTAGAATCCATTACAAAGAACTGCAAAATGACCACTAGAATCTACATCGTCGACGACCATCCTCTAGTAAGACAAGGCTTGACCCAAATCGTGGCCAACGAGGCCGATATGGAAATTTGCGGTGAAGCTGAAGATTCACCTGCCGCGATTAGGGGGGTTGGAGAGGCCAATCCTGACGCCATCATCGTAGATATTTCGCTCAAGGGTGCCAACGGTCTTGAGCTTATAAAAAATCTTAAAGCCATTCACGAAGACATTCCCATCCTCGTGTTTTCCATGCACGACGAAACCATTTACGCTCAGCGAGCCCTGAGAGCCGGTGCAAAGGCCTATGTAATGAAGAAGGAATCCCCTTCCAAGGTCGTAGATGCGATTCGAAAAATCATCCAAGGGGAGATATATGTGAGCCCTTCGGTTGCCGACCAAGTTCTGCATCAAATCGTTAATGGACCCGGAAACGTTTCAACTTCTCCCGTCGATCGATTGACCGACAGGGAGTTGGAAGTGGTCCAGCTGATTGGGCGAGGTCTTTCCAGCCGGGAAATCGCAGAGAGCCTTCATTTGAGCGTTAAAACGATAGAATCACATCGCGCTCACGTTAAGGAAAAGCTGAGTTTGCGAAATGCCACCGAACTTGTCCAATTCTCTGTTCAATGGGTGGACCAGCAGGTCATGTAGCTATGCTAGTTCCGATTTCGGTCTAGAAAATGGCTATTGGATTCTTCTGCATAACAGGCTAGTCGTCGCCTCCTAACCGGCGGTGTCAATCTACTCATTCGTTGATTTAGAGGATACTACTCATATCTTAAGCGCTTCTATTCAAGGGGCTTATGAGGAGAAATATCCCGTTCGACAGATTCACCCCTTACCCTAAACCGGCTGTGCCCCGATTGATGCGACCCTCATTAAATACTATGATCCACGCAACCCTCAAAACGCAGCGTGGAACCACAATCAAACTCACCAAAGAAAATCCTCTTCATCGACGAGCAACCGATTTGTCGGCTAGGACTGGAATCCCTAATAGAACAATACCCTCAGTTTAATCTCCTGGGATTCGCTACGAAATTAGATGACGTCGAGCCTTCGTCCATTTTGCCTGACGTTATCGCTATCGACATCGTCGTGGCTAAAACCAATGGTATCGGAGCCCTCAAGGATTTGAAACGAAAGTTCTCACACGCTTCAATTCTCGTGGTCACCTCCCACGATGAATCCTTATTCGCGGAACGATGCCTAAGAGCGGGCGCACAGGGATTTTCGATGAAGACTGCGCCCCTGGAGGAGCTTATTCAGGCTCTTGATGATGTTTCCAGGGGTCG
>CALDFV010000134.1 GCA_937942145.1 uncultured Opitutaceae bacterium | reverse complement strand
CCCAACGAATTTTTCGATTTAGAGGACATTGGAATTCCCGACCAAATCAAGGACCTGCTTTATCGTCCACGGGGACTCGTCCTTGTGACAGGACCCACCGGTTCTGGGAAAAGTACGACGCTAGCGTCGATGATTAACTATGTTAATCAAAAACGTAGTGGACATATAATTACAATTGAAGACCCTATTGAATATTACCACGACCATAACAAGTGTCTTATAACACAACGTGAAGTCGGGGTTGATGTTCCTACCTTTTCAGAAGCTATTCGACGTGCCATGCGTCAGGATCCTGATGTGATTCTAGTTGGAGAAATGCGTGATCTCGAAACGATTGAAGCAGCTATTAGCGCAGCGGAAACTGGTCATCTCGTCTTCGGCACTTTGCACACCAATAGCGCTGCTAAAACGGTCGATCGCATTGTGGATGCGTTTCCGGCGAATATGAAGGAGATGATTCGAACGCAGTTGGCAACCTCTCTCGTCGCCGTCGTTTCTCAAGTGCTATGCAAGAAAGAAGGCGGAGGTCGTGTCGCCGGGCTCGAAGTCATGGTTACGACTACGTCAATTGCGGCTCTCATTCGCGACAACAAGACCTATCGTATTAACTCGGATATTCAAACGGGTGCGAAATTGGGCATGTTTACGATGGATACCCATCTAATGAGTCTTTACAATCGTGGATTGATCTCAGCCAGAGAGGCTTTTGAAAAAGCGCAAGCGCCTGATGAAATGCGAACACGATTGGAGAATCTCGGCGGCAAAGTTGCGGCGTCGTAAAGTCTACCGCGAATTCCGTCTTGATCGTCTTTGAGGGTCAAGAGCGCCATTTTCACAGCGGAATTGATTCTGTTAAGGGTCAATTAGCGTTTAAGTGCGTTACCAGGGTTTTCGTATTCGAAAGGGGTATGGCTTTGGGCGTTTCGGTGTCATCCAAGTGTAAACTGCCCGAAGAAGTAATGGAAGTTAGAGTCCGTTAGGCGAAATCTTCTGGGAGCGAAGCCGTGCTCCTTGGTGTGCAAGGTGAGCGTTTTATTGGAGAGCTCTTAAGGGATTGGGAAGGAAATGTAGTCCCGCACGGGCCCCGATGATTTTTTTGGGAATAAATGGTGAGGTATACCTCTCCATTCTCTGTGAACACAGATTCCCAAATTGGCACCCAGTTTTACGATCTGGATCAAAGCACCCAGAGCCGGGAAATAAACATGGAGATAACCAAATGCTAGATATCCTAAATAGACTCAAATTAAACCAGCCGATTGCAACTGCTCTGGTAGCATCGATTGCACTGTCAGCCAGCGCCTTTGCTAGTGCCCCAAAACTACGCGCCTTCGATATCGAAATCGTTGCATCTGAACTGAATCAGCCCACCGGCATAGCCACAAATTCCTTTCGTACTCTGTGCTATTCTGAGGTCCCCGATCTTGGCGTATTCGGAGCGGGAAACACGGTAAAACGACTCGATCTGAGATCGGGAGAATCGACCTTGATCAGCGAAGGAGAGCCTTATCCGATCCACATCGCTCTCGATCGTCGCAGCAACGTTTATTGGACCTGCAAAACCGCCGGTGTGATCTTAAAGTACGATCGCTACCGCAAGACTAAGGCACCTTATCTTCCTAAGGACTTTAATCCAGAGACGACCTCTGACGAGGATCGCCTTATGAGCCCCAGTGGCCTTACTTTCAATCCGTATGGTGAGGCGTTGTTTACCGAAGTCCCTGATCCAGGGATGGTCGGTTTGAACATGGTCTCGGCGACTAACGGGGACGCGATTACCTTGATATCAGATGGCGAACCTGAGCCTACCGATATCGTTTTGGCACCCAATGGGGCCGCTTATTGGACCTGTAAAACTGCCGGGGTTATTCTAAGGCGATCTTCAGTGGGGGTAATAACAAAGCTGCTTTTGGACTTAGAGCAGCCAAACGGGATAGCCGTAGATCAAACTGGACGCTATCTCTATTTTACCGAGCTTCCTACACCGGGTCTTTTTGAAGGAGATGTGGGACCAGAAGATCAAGGGGGTAGCAACCGGGTGATGGAGTATGATCTGTGGAAGAATAAGCTCACTATGGTTTCTTTTGGATTTCCGCTCCCGGCGGATTTGGCAGTTGCTCCCAATGGGAAAATCTACTGGACCTGTTCTACGGTTGGGGTGGTTGCCTGCACGACTCCCAAGGGCAGTCGAGGCCGCAACTATCGATGGTAGAAATATGACTTAGGCGTAGGGATGCTCCAGATCCTGGAATCAGAATCTGGAGTTATTCGTTGATGCGACAATAGAAAAGCTTATGCCGATTGGCTTCCAGGAACTAATTGATTTGTATTATCAAAACCTGTACCGCTATGCGCTCAGTATCAGTGGTTCGCGGGAGAATGCCTGGGACCTAACGCAGGAGACCTTCTTGATCTGGGCTAGGAAAGGATCGACGATTAGATCGGATAAAGCGACGAAGTCATGGCTCTATACCACCCTTTACCGTGAGTTCCTAAAGCTCTCCAAGCGAAACAGTCGAGTGGTCGCCTTGGAAGATCAGTCGATGTGCTACGAATCATTATCCGATGGAGAAGATCCGCTTCCGCACTTTGAGGCGGAAAATGTAATGAATCTGTTGATGGAGCTGAAGCTTGAATACAGAAAAGTAGTAACATTGTATTATCTGGAATCGTATTCCTACAAGGAGATCTCAAAGATTCTCGATATTCCCATCGGCACGGTCATGTCCCGATTAGCGAGAGGAAAAGACGTGTTGAGGCGCAAATTACGAAACGAGAACGAGCCAAACAATATTGTCGCATATAAAAAGTTGGAGAGAGTTTCTGGAGATGAATGAAGTCGAGGCAAAGCTAGTACTATCAAATTACACGTTGGGTGAGCCTCCCGTGGACGATTCCCGTTTCGACGAGGCGTTGAAAGTTGCAGAGGCCGATCCCGAGCTTATGGCCTGGTGGAATCGGGCTAAAGAAAACGATGCGGTTATTCAGGGTCGATTGCGTAGTTTCGAGCCTCCCCCAGACTTGCGGGCTGCATTGGGAGCCAGTATGGAGAACGCTTCGAAGAAGCGGTACTTCCGTCGAACGCTCACACGATATTTGGCCTTGGCAGCAAGTCTGGTGGTTGTCACGGGCATTTCTTTTCAGTTTATTGTAGATCGAAGCGACGAGTATACAGGTCCTTTGGTTGACCGTGCCTTCAACTATTCATTCGACGGACCGAGACTTAAGTATTTCAATAAGGACACCACGAAAATAACCGATTGGCTTGTGGGACAGAATTTTGATTTACCTCCGCAGCTGCCACCGCGATTCCTCGCTCAGGAAGGCATTGGATGTCGCCCACTCAATTGGTCGGATAGCATGGTGGCTATAATCTGCGTCGATGCGGAGGTGGTGTATCACCTGTTTGTCGCCAAAGGAGAAGAATTCGAGGAGGTGAATTTGTCAGATACGTTTGAATACGAAAAACGAAAAGCGGGCTGGACCGTGAGCAAATGGGAATCTCAAGGCCACGTATTTGTTCTAACCGCTAAAGCAAGCCAGGAACGAATGGAGTCCATGCTGGCAGAGTATTCACCTTAATTGTTGAATTGGAGACTGAGAAGACTTCTTCTTTGGCATTGTCATTGGCCTGACTCGCATTGAAACTGGGACCGTTGATGGTAAAAGCTGGCCCTATTATTTTCCGAATGAGGAACTCTCTGCCTTATGTCTCAGGATGCCTGCTTCTGTTTGCCTTGTGTGGCTGTCAAAGAGAGATCAATACAGAAAGCGAAACCGTTCATGTCTTCGCCGCGGTCAGTTTAAAAGAGGCGATTGAAGAGATCGGCACGCTGTTTGAGAGGGAGACCGGTTTTGAGATTTCCTTGAATTCGGCAGGTTCCAACGTTCTGGCTCAGCAAATCGAAGCGAGTTCCCGAGCGGATCTGTTTATCAGCGCGGACTCGGGCTGGATTGATTATCTCGAAAGTGGGGGAAAGTTGGGGGACAATACTCGGATCGATCTTTTGACGAACACCCTCGTAATGGTCTGCGCCCAGGGCGCTAGTTGGGATGAGGCGAAAGTCGAAACGTTGTGCGGGCTAGATTTTACTTTTCTGTGCATCGGGGACCCGGACGCGGTTCCGGCTGGCAGGTATGCGCGTGATTGGCTCTCTGGGTTAAACTGTGGTGATTCGACAGTTTGGGAAGCGTTTCAAGAGCGTTTGTCACCGGCTCCAGACGTGCGAGCGGCTTTGTCCCAAGTGGCCAGCAGTAAAGACCGGATCGGTATCGTATATTTCACTGACTATCTACTGTACCAAGATCGTTTGAAATTGCTTCTAGAAGGGCCAAGTGAAAAGGCTCGATATCCTGCTGCGATGACGGAGCAAGGCATGGAAAAACTAGCCGCTGGCCGATTCTTCACCTTTCTGCAATCGAATGAGGCCAGATTGATCTTTGAAAAATTTGGATTTCGAGTCGATTTGCCAGAAGAAGATTAGGGTTCGCGCTTGCAAGCAGGAGCTTGCAGGGTGATTTTCGTACGTTTCCCTAAATCCGGATCGATCCGGCAACTTTCACCGTGCCAACGATTTACGAGACAGTTTCATCCACTTTGCTTTGGGCCGTTTTAGCGAGTCTCATCGTTGCCGTGCCGGGATTGACGATTGCCTACTTGTTGGCCCGACGAGAATTCTTGGGGAAAAAAGTTCTATCGACTTTTACCACCTTGCCTTTGGTGCTTCCGCCTACTGCCGTTGGCTACTTGCTTTTGCGACTGTTTGCCGATGATGGCTGGCTAGGCCGGGAGCGACTCGGCTTCGATCTCGATATCATCCTAAGCTGGAAGGCAGTAGTCATCGCTTGTTCCATAATGTCTTTTCCGATCTTCGTTCGCACGGCACGGGTCGCCTTTGAGGAGGTCAATCCCCGTTTGGAACGCATGGGTCGAACGTTAGGAATGGGCCGGCAGAAAGTTTTTCTTTCAATTACTCTGCCGCTGGCCTCACGGGGACTGATTGCGGCGACTTTGCTCGGATTCACTCGGGCATTGGGTGAATTTGGAGCAACCATAATCCTGGCAGGAAATATTCCGGGTAGAACGCAGACCTTGGCTTCGGCTCTTTTCAGTGCCCAGCAGAGCGGGAATGAAACCCTGGCAAATCAGCTATTGGGGGTCGCCTTGCTGGTTGGTTTTATCGCGGTTTACACTACGGAGAGGCTCGCTTCAAAATGTTCTCTAAGAAAGGAGCAGACGGGATGAAAGCGGTAAAAACGATTTTCAATATCTCATTAAAGGCTCGCTTTGGCAGTCTAAACTTGGATCTTGGATACAAGGGTTCCAAGCGTGTCCTAGGTGTCTTTGGGGTTTCTGGCGCGGGAAAGACGACTTTTCTGGAATGCCTGGCAGGACTGAGAAAAGTGATGTCGGGGCAGATCACAGTAGCTGGTGAAATCTGGCTGGATACGGAGACCAGCTGCTTTGTCCCCACAGAGAAGCGTCATATGGGCTACGTGCCCCAGGATCATTTATTATTTCCTCATAAAAATGTGCGAGGAAACTTGGAAGCGGGAAAGGCAAGGGCGGTGCAAGGCGGACAGGACTTTCAAAGTGTATTGAAAAAAGTCGTCGCTGTTCTCGAATTGGAGCCCTTGTTGGACCGATCGATAGACCAGTTGTCAGGAGGAGAACGTCAGCGAGTATCGCTAGGACGAGCGCTTTGCTCGGGGCCCAAACTGCTTTTGTTGGACGAGCCTCTCGCATCGCTTGATCTTCCCTTGAGAAGAAAAATCCTTCCGTTTCTAATCCGCATCAAAGAGGCCTTTGAACTGCCGATGGTTGTCGTTTCTCACAACCCCACGGAATTGCAGGTCTTGTGTGACGAGGTTCTCATCTTGGAGAACGGTCGGAATGTTATGACCGGCAGTCCTAACGAACTCTTCACCAGTGATTCATTGTTCAACGTGGCGAAAGAGCATGGATTTGAGAATGTGTTTTCAGGTACCATCATTGAAAAATCAGATCAAGTGGACCGGTTGAGTCTTTCGGGCAAAGATGGCGATATGAGTATACAAATTCCGGCGACAGATGCTTTTGTGGGAGATCGGGTATTGGCTAGCATAGGTTCAGACAATGTACTAATCGGTCTTGAACAGCCGCGAGGATTGTCGGCCCGCAATTGTTTGTCAGCGACAATCTCCCGAGTTGAAAACGCTGGAACTCGATGGCTCGTCCACGCGGTAGTTGTGGATGCAGTTCCAGAATTTGTCGTTGAGGTGACCTGCGATGCCATTGAAGCATTGCAGTTGGAATCAGGAGCAAGAATCTACTTGGTTTTTAAAGCGAGCTCCGTTTCCACCTTGAGCGGTTGATGGATTAGTTTGCGAGAGAATCGGTGGCTTTCCCAGATAGGGGAGTCTAATTGATCGAAGCACAAAGGTAACTCCTTGCCAGTGGGGCCAATATTGTTTCAAATATAGTTCTCCGCTAATCGACGGCAACCCGCTCACTGATTGAACCTTTTGGAAACATGAACTTGGAAGATTCGTATCGGATATTGGGAATCAATGCCAGTTCTGCGGAAGAAGAGCGCTTTAAGGCTTATGAAGAATTGCGGGGACGCCTGAATACCAAGCTTTCCAACGCTCCAACGCCGGGCCTCAAGGAAAAGTATCGCAAGACCTTACTGCAACTGGACGAAGCCATTGAAACAGCAGAGGCGAGTTTCGATGAAAAGGAGATGCCCATTTTTAAGATAGCTGCCTCAGAGGCGGCGATTCTACCGACCGAAGCGGTAGTTGCGTCCACTGATTCCGCGAAACGTACGAAGCCATCCAAGCTGCCTTGGATGGTATCCGGTGTGTTGATTGCGGTGATCTTACTTGTGGTATCCAGTATTGCGTGGCGGCGTCACATTGAAAATGAAGCGCAACGAGTTGCCGCGATCGAATTGGCAAGAACGGAAGAAGTAAAGAAAGCGGAAATGGCCCTCGTTCTGCAAGAAATGGAGCCACTGAAAAAGCCGTATGAGCTGTTTTCTAGAAAATTAGAAGCGACCCTCGAAAACGCAGAGATTAGAAATGGGGAGTTGGAAACCGCGCTAGGAGTTGCGAAGCGTGAAGGTAGTCGAGAGGAGCAGGAAGTCGCGACGTATCGACTTGAGAGGCATTCGGAGTATCTTGGTTGGCTTCGCGGTTACTTAAATGAATATTCGGTTACGGAAATACTGAAGTCCGCGGAGAAATTGGTCTCAGAAGGAAATCTAGGTGAGGCGAAGAGCGCTTTGAATGAACCTGTTACCAACTTCGAGAAACTTGCGGCGACGATCGAAGAGACGAAACAACGCGAATATGAATTGCCGTTGAGGGAATTTGTCGCGAATCAGGAATACAGTCGGGCATTGGATACGTCAAAGAAAGCTCTGGGGCGATTGGATTTTGACAACGCGATTGCGACATTGCAGCCGTATCAGAATAGAGATTACGTAAGGGAAAAGGCGAAATCAGAACTTGAATCGATCTACGCACTGAAGCAAGAGGACACTTTGAAGCGTGCTGAGCATGCGATGGATATCGGGGAATTCCAGTTAGCGCGAACGCTATTGGATACCTTGGAAGGGGATCCGATTTCCAGTAATGCGAAACAGAAACAACTCGATCTCGTGGAGCAGCTCAACTCCGAGTATGCCTTGGAGGAAGCGATCTTGGTGTCTCGGCAGGAGGTCGAACGGAATGCGTTTACCCAGGCTCGTGTGCAACTGGATTATTTGGTCAAGGATGCCCATGTTGGTGAGCGAGCGAGGGCTGAAATCGAAAGCATTAAGACATTGGAGAAGGCGTGGCATGATGAGCAGGATGCAATCAGGCTGGAGATCGAGCTGGCAAAGTTGAAAGAGTCGCCGCTCAATCGAGAGGATGAAAACTCAGGACTATCCGAATTTGATCAACCTCCCCGATTGCTTTCCAAATCAGATCCGGTTTACCCCGACCTTTTAAGAAGTAGTGGTATCAGCGGCTATGTGGAACTCGAGTGGGAGGTTGGAGTGGATGGCCGGGCGAAGCATATCGGTGTATTGTCCTCTAGTCGGTACGAATACGAGACTCCCGCGGTTGAGGCGGTAAGACGCTGGAGATTCAAACCTGCGGAAAAAAATGGGTTACCGGTTGCCGCGAAGGTCCGGCAGAAGGTGCTCTTCAATCCGAGATAAGAATTGAAGGAGTTTAGTCGTTGTCTCGCAGAACCGTTTCTAGAGCTGGTTTTGCGATTAATCCTTTCGGTAACGCGATTTCATATACAATGTCGAAGTGATTGAGCTCGGGAATGACGGCATGCGAGCTGGGGATGTTCGCGGCCTTCAGTCGCTCGTGCATGTTTCTGGATTGCTCTAGAAATTGATTCGTTTCGTCCCCGCCAACAGCGAAGAAAACGGGTGTATTCAGAATAAGGTTTTCTCGACTTAAAGGACTGAATTTGTTGACGGTTGCATCATCAAATTTGAGTTCGTCATTGAGATAGGAGTGTCTGATCGGGTCCAGATCGAAAATCCCGCTGATGCACAGCACGCTCTTGACCGATCTCGCTATCGGGTCGCCATGCGATTCCATATCGATGGCTGTAGCTAAGGCTAAATGGGCCCCTGCGGAATGTCCTGCAATGTGTAGCTTAGCCGGGTTTCCGTTAAAATTTGACGCGTTATGTTGTATCCACTTAAACGCTCCCTTAATATCAGCCACGATTTCTGCCATGCTGGCATTCGGAGCCAAGCGATAGTTGATGTGGACCGCAGCGCATCCATTCTCCAAAAAGGGTCGTGCCGTAAAGTGATAAGGACGTTTGTCTAGCGATTTCCAAAAACCGCCGTGGATGAATACAAAGACGGGAGCGTTTTTTTTGGGTGCAGGAACGACATCGATGGTTTGCAGCGAGTGACTGCCATAAAATTGATCGAATTTGTGCGGGTAGGCTTCACGCGTTTCCACGCTCAAAGTCTCATTACGATCGAAGTAGTTTTGAAAATTGGGATGTCGCTCTCGCAGTTTGAAATCGTAGTCGTAGAGATTTGGGGAATTTGAATCGGTCACAGGGTAGGGAGAATCGGCTCGACCCGCTGTTTCTGTCAAATCAATCGCAATCCAGGTTCCGCTTTCTAAGTAGGGCTTTCAGGGGACTTCTGAATCATCAATGCGTCGATCGTTGACGCGTGGTTCAGGGATTGCAGAGTATCTCTCTTTCAATCTAAATCCTATGAAATCTGCTTCCCCTGTGTTTTCCCGAATGGGCTCTTTTCTTGGTCTATTGATCCTCTTTTTGGCTCATGCGAGTTCCCTTGGAGCGAATCCGAGCGGATCTAAACCAAACATCATCCTAATTTTCACGGACGACATGGGTTATGGCGATATAGGTGTGTTGCACCAAAACCAGAGAACGGGAAAAAAACACGCCACGCCAAATCTGGACCAAATCGCTCATGAAGGCATTCAACTGCGCCGTCACTATTGCCCGGCCCCCGTCTGTGCCCCATCCCGTGCCTCTCTCCTTCGTGGCTTGCATCAAGGGCATACGGAAGTTCGTAACAGCAATTTCGACAAAGCCATTCCTGATAATCACACTTTGGCCACGGTATTAAAGGGAGCAGGGTACCGGACGCTGCACGTGGGCAAGTATGGTTTGCCAGGTTTGGGTGAATCCAGGGATTCGTTCAAAAATCCCGACGAATGGCCGGCCTATCCTACCAAGCGAGGGTTTGACGAGTACTTGGGCTACGTTCGTCATGTTGATGGTCATGTTCACTACCCCAACAACGAATGGCCCATTGGGAATTCCGAATCACATCGAACTGGAAAAGAGGTCTGGCATAATGAAATTGAAATTTCTGCCCAGCTCGACAAGTGCTACACAACCGACCTCTTTACGGCCTACACGAAGAAGTGGGTTTTGGAGCACGCGAAAGCCGATCGCGATGAGCCTTTCTTCGTTTATCTCGCCTATGATACTCCCCATGCGGCATTGCAGGTGCCTACCGGGGCCTTTCCGGAAGGAGGCGGCCTAAAGGGCGGATTGCAGTGGCTGGGTGAACCCGGGAAAATGATCAATACAGCCACTGGTGAGATTGATTCATGGATACATCCAGATTATCGCAATCCAAACTGGTCCAATGTCGAGCAGCGGTTCGCGACCATGGTTCGTCGGATCGATAGTGCAGTGGGAGATTTGGTGCAGCTGTTGAAGGATCTCGATATCGATGAGGAGACACTCATCGTGTTTACGAATGACAATGGTCCCCTGTCCGTGAGTTATATTCAAGGAGAGCCCTTTACCCCGATTCACTTCCAGTCCTATGGACCGTTCGATGGGGAAAAGCGTGACGTCTGGGAGGGAGGCATTCGCATGCCTGCTCTGGCTCGTTGGCCGGGGAAAATTCCGGCTGGAAGAATCGACCACACCCCTTCGCAGTTTCATGATTGGATGACGACCTTTGCGGATGTTGCAGGTTTGCCGCTACCGGCCTTGTCTGACGGGGTGTCGCTCGTTCCAGCGCTTACCGGGACAGGTGAGCAGGAGCCGGGTACTGTTTATGTTGAATATTTACATGGCGGGAAGACGCCAAATTATCCTGATTTTGATCCCAGCCATCGGAATCGTACGCGGAAAGAAATGCAGGCGATTTTTCTAGAAGGCTACAAGGGAGTTCGCGTCGATATTCAAAGCCACAGCGACGACTTTCAAATCTACGATGTGGAAACGGATTTGAAGGAAGTAAACAATCTCGCTGGGACAAATGACTTTTTTGTGGGCCTGCAACAGCGCATGAAGGATCGTTCACTGCAGCTACGCCGACCCAACGGGGACAATCCTCGACCTTACGACGATGAATTCGTGCCCTCAGTCGAAGTAGCGGCGGTGCGACCGGGTGCGCGGTGGGTGGCTTACGAAGGAGATTTTCCGTGGGCACCAAAGTTTTGGAACGTGGCTCCCGGTTCTCTTGGAGGGGTGACCCAGATAAGAGGCGACGTGGGTCCGGAAAACGGCGCGGTCGTTTACACGGGTTACTTGGATGTGCCTCAGGATGGAGAGTATCGCTTCTCGCTTATGGCTGATTCAGGTGCGGTCTTCCGCATTCACGATGCAAACATTATTGATGCGGACTACGGCTACAATCAAGGTTCAGAGGTTTCAGCCCAGGTGAAGTTAGCCGCCGGTCTCCATCCCTTCCGAATAAATTATTTGAAGCAGTCGGGCAACAAGCCCCAACTTGACCTGAAATGGAGTGGTCCTTCGATCGAAGAGCAGATCATACCGGTCGAGCGATTGTTTAATTGATTCCGATGTAATTGTTTAGTTAATCCATGAATTGTAAACCAGTCCCTTATGAATAGATGTATCAAAATTATAGTTTCACTGAGTATCCTTTTGTCCGTGGTGAACGCCGCATCAAAGAAGCCGAACATTCTCTTCATCTTTCTAGACGATTTCGGATGGAAGGACACGAGTTATATGGGCTCGGATTTCTACGAGTCACCTCACCTTGACCGACTAGCTGCTGACGGGATGGTCTTCACTAATGCTTACTCTGCATCGGCCAATTGCGCTCCTGCGAGAGCGAGCCTCTTGTCGGGACAGTACACCCCTCGGCACGAAATTTATAACGTCGGTACAGGACCCCGTGGAAATCCGAAACACCGTCGTTTACAGCATGTACCCGGTGTGGATGTGCTGGATACGAACATTAGGACATGGGCCCATCAAATTCAGGCCTCCGGCTACAAAACCGCGTCGATGGGAAAGTGGCACTTGAGCGGTGATCCTATTCCTTATGGTTTCGATATCAATATTGGTGGAACGCACTCGGGTTCTCCACCCAAGGGCTATTACCCTCCGCATCCGAATATCCCTAGTTTGCAAGGATTGCCGGAGGATTCCTATTTAACGGACTACTTGAGCGATCAAGCCGATGCCTTCATTCGTGAAAACAAAGACCGGCCTTGGCTGCTGTACCTGACCCATTTCGCTGTGCACACTCCACTTGATGCGAAGAAGGAGCTTGTGGCAAAATACGAGTCCAAGAAAAAAGGGAAACTGCACGACCATGTGGCCATGGCGACGATGATTCAGTCGGTCGACGATGGGATCGGTAAAATTCAAGCGACCCTGG
The DNA here is from genome assembly GCA_937942145.1 of uncultured Opitutaceae bacterium. GTDB lineage: Bacteria > Verrucomicrobiota > Verrucomicrobiia > Opitutales > Opitutaceae > Pelagisphaera. Next base: position 804 of record CALDFV010000134.1, on the reverse strand, counting down.
AAGAGATGGGAATTGCGGATGACACCATTGTTCTATTCTTTTCGGACAATGGCGGATATGGACCTGCGACAGACATGGATCCACTCAAAGGATACAAAGGGACCTACTACGAAGGAGGTATTCGAGTGCCCTTTTTTGTCAAGTGGCCGGGAGTCGTGAAGGCAGGGACCCGCAATGAAACTCCTATTACCGGAGTGGATGTCTATCCGACATTGTGTGAGATGGTCGGGGCCGATTTACCCACAGGCCAGGCCTTGGATGGGGTGAGCCTGGTCCCATTGTTTAGGGGTGAGAAAACGAACTTGAAAGAGCGTCCTCTCTACTGGCATTTTCCCGCCTACCTGCAATCCTATGCGGTGACCGATGAGCAACGGGACATCCTATTTCGGAGCCGACCGTGCAGCATCATCCGCATCGGTGACTGGAAGCTGCACCAGTATTTCGAAAGTGGAGACTTGGAATTGTACAACTTAAAAAGGGACATTGGCGAAAAACGTAACCTGGCCAAACGAAACCCAGAAAAAGCCAAAGAACTTCTGACTCAGCTGGAAGCATGGAGGGCGGAAATCGGAGCTCCGGTGCCCACATCGCCTAATCCTGATTTTGATGCAAAAGTCGAGGCTGAGGCTCGAAGCGGAAAAATGAAAACGCGTTCGTGAATTTTATCCAATGTTCGGGACGAGCTCGGCGAGTCGCTCGCGATTCAAATTGGCTTCGCCTTTTACGATCACGGCCATATGTCTATGGAAATTCCCTTGATTGTTGAGAATGTAGCCACGTTGTCCTGGATTTTCCTGAAAAGCG
>CALDFV010000133.1 GCA_937942145.1 uncultured Opitutaceae bacterium | reverse complement strand
CACACACCCCACGATTCTCCTCAAAAATACGTTCGGGTCTACGACGAGAAGTATCTACGTCCCTACGAAATTCCTTATTACGCCGCGATTACCCAATTTGACGACACCGTGGGCGATCTGGTCAATGCGATTGAGGCACGCGGCTTGGGCCACAATACGCTCTTCGTTTTCGTTTCCGAAAATGGTTTCGAGCCACTGGAGGAAAATCCCAATCAATACACATTCAAAAGCAAACGGTCGCCTTTCGAACCCGGGCTGAGAACGCCCGTCCTACTCCGCTGGGATGGAGTCATCCAGTCGGGGAGACGCGAGGAGTGGGTCTCCAGTATCGATCTTTTCCCAACTGCGCTATCCGCCGCGACTGTAGAAATTGATTCTAATCTGCCTGGTGTGAATCTGCTGCCAAACGCAAAAAGTCTAAAACCACTAGAAAAGGATCGGCCTATGTACGGCGAGATCTATCCCGGTGATGCGACGGTACTCGGAAATCCATCCGTGGATCTTGCTTATCGATGGATTCGCAAGGGAGACTACAAACTTATCGTTCCTACGTCGCATCGTCCTTGGGGTAACTATCTGAATACGACTCACCTTTTCAACCTTCACCTCGATCCGAACGAAATGCTCAATCTCGCAACGGATCCCAAATACCAGTCAATCATAAACGAACTACACCGATCTCTCAACCGCTGGTGGAAACCCTAGCAACTGGCCATTTTCCGCATCCCTTTTTCTGGCAAAAGCACAGCGAGATCGCCCGCTGCCTGAGATAGTAAAGTCTCAAATTCTATCCTCTGAAAAGGTAGGGCTGACTATCTCTAGTCAGCCGAATAGAATCGTACAATCGCGGCGGGCCCTGAGGTCCTCGCCCCACCCAACAAATTAGACCTTCTCACCACAAACAATCGGATACAGCCACTTACTGCAGCTGTAAACTAGCGGCGACCGGGCGGGGCAAGTCTAGTTTATCTCAGCGGTCGCCGCAACAGTCTCCGCCAAGGCTACGACCGTCAAGAGCGACGCCCCTACGGATCTTATTTCTTAACGATCGACTCCGATCGAATCAAATGTTCGGGAAAATCCTGTATGGTCGGACACGCCACTTGCTCCATGACTTGCTGGAGCTGTCGCTTGATCATGGTGATCGTATGGGATCCACCTTTCTTGCCCAGAGCCCCCACACCGTACATGAAGGACCGTCCCATGAAAGTGAATTGGGCCCCGCTCGCAAGGGCGCAGGCGATGTCGGGACCTTCACGCATTCCGCTGTCAATCATGACCGTGATGCGGTTGCCGAATTTCTGAGCCAATTCGGGAAGCACCTCTATAGTAGACTGCCCCGCATCCAGCGAACGGCCGCCGTGATTGGAAATGATGATCCCATCTACCCCCAAATCGACTACCTTCTGGCAATCCTCGACATTGACGATACCCTTCACTACCAGTTTCCCTTTCCAGAGATCGCGAATCGCCTTGATCCGGTCTACCGTTAAACGACCGGAAAAGGTCTTATTCATGAAAAGACCCAGGTGCTTCATATCGAGCCCCTTGGGAATATAGGGCTTCATGGTTTTGAATTCGGGAGATCCGGCAGCGAGCTGTGAAAACGACCAGGTCGGATGGGCCACCATCTGGCCTATGTTTCGCAGGGTCATACGGGGCGGAATGGAAAGACCGTTGCGAATTTCCAAAGGGCGATAAGCGAATGTGGGTGTATCTGCGAGAATCACGAGGACGGGACAGCCCGCGGCTTCGACTCGCTTCAGAAGCTTGTCGCGCAGTTCTTCTTCTGCCGGGTGGTACAACTGAAACCAAGCTTTACCCTCTGTGAGTTCGGAAACCGTTTCCACACTGGCCGTGCCCACCGTGCTCAAAACGAAAGGAACATTGTGTTCATTCGCAGCAGCCGCGAGGATTTCACAAGACTTGGGCCACATCAGTCCCTGCAATCCAACTGGAGAAATTCCAAACGGAGCGCTGTAGGTCTGTCCAAAAAGCGTCGTCTCCAAATTTGAACCCGCGTAGTCGCGCACGTAGTACGGTTTAAGTTTGATCTTTCGAATGTCGTCCGTGTTCCGTTGCACGTTAACATTGGAATTGCAACCTCCCTCTAAATAGTCGAAGGCAAAGCCTGGCATGCGGCGGCGGGCTTTCTGTCGCAGAAACTCGATGGAAGGAAGACTGGGGTCGAAAGGTTCAGCCATAACTAAAAAATAGGTGTCTTAAAAACGCTTGAAAACATACGCATCCACTAAGGGTAACCGACTAGCAATCCAATAATTCTGCAAATCTATCCGCATTCTCCGTGTAAGGCCCCGCATCGCAAGGCTCAAACACCTTTGAAACAAATGATTTTTCGACCAAATCACGGGCACCCTCAAGACTATCGATCTCCCCCTTGGAAATCATTTGCACGACTATATTGCCCACCGCAGTCGCTTCCGACGGACCCGTCACCACCGGTACGCCTAGGGCATCGGCCGTCATTTGATTCAACAAGTGATTGCGCGCCCCTCCCCCTAGAACATAGAGTCCTTCTAGAGGCTGGTCAGAGTAGGCTTCCAGTTTCCGAAACACGTAGCGGTATTTCATCGCCAGACTGTCAAACACGCAACGAATCATGGATGCGTCGTCAGCCGGGACTTTCTGCCCGGTTCGCTGGCAAAATGCTCTAATGGCATCCGGCATGTGCTCCGGAGCAGCGAAATCAGGGGCGTCGGGATCAATCAATGAAACCATAGACGGAACCCCGTTGGCGAGATTAACAATCGCATCGTACTCGTAGTTGCGACCCGCTTCCGTCCAGTGCCTTCGGCACTCCTCGATCAGCCACATCCCACAAATATTCTTCAAAAAACGAACGGTGTTGCCGTATCCAATTTCATTGGAAAACCCATCGTTCAAAGCATTCGTCCCCAGTTGAGGTTCCGGCAATTCCAGTCCCATTAAAGACCACGTACCCGAACTCATCACCGCGAACCCTTTGCGGTTGCCGGGCAAGGCGACAAAGGCGCTCGCGGTGTCGTGACCTGCTACCGCAATCACGGAAATGTCGCTCAGACGGGTTTCTTTTTGCAACTCTGGCTTCAAAGACCCAACGATTGCACCCGGCTCGACTACCTCTTTGAAAAGTCCCGGCAATAAATCGAGCTTTTCCAGCAGCGTTTCCGACCACTTGCCGGTCATAGGATTTAGAAGCTGGCTCGTGCTGGCGACGGTTCGCTCTTGGTGACGACTTCCTGACAGCCAGAAACTGATCAGATCGGGGATAAAGAGGATGCGCCGGGCCGCCTGAAGGGCTCCCACATTACCCACTATCTCTGAGTAGAGTTGATAGATTGTGTTGATAAAGAGAAACTGAATACCGGTTTCGCTGTAAATGGTTTCCCGTGGCACCTTCTTCCATACTGCCTCCATCATGCCCTCGGTCCTCGAATCCCTATAATGAAACGGGTTCCCCAACATGGCTCCGTTCGCATCAATAAGTGCATAGTCAACCGCCCAAGAGTCAACTCCGACGCTTTCGATACGGTTGCCATACGTCGCCGCGGCAAGCTTGAGCCCTTGTTTAATCGAACTAAAGATACCTAGGATATCCCAATGGAGACCGCCATCGACTCTCGTGATAGGCGAAGGAAAACGGTTCACGGTCTCGAGTTTCAGCTCTTTAGTATCCGATTTCCATATACCGGCGATTACCCGACCACTTGTGGCGCCCAGATCGACGGCGAGATAAACCTTTTGCTCTTCTTCAATCATGACGGTCAAATCGTAGGGCTAGCGCTTGCGCTATGCCGCTTAGGTTGGGCTCTGAGTTCCTTTCGCGGCATAGCGCGAGCGCTCGCCCTACATGGAATTTTTCTGTCAAAAAGGAAACCCTCAAGGTTGTCCTACCCAAATCTAATTCTTCTAGATACATCGTACCATTCACCGCGAATCATTGTGCCGCTTAGCGGCCAGTGCATTCCAATCAATTACCCGCTATCTCAAGAACCCCTCATGCAAACCTCCATCGACAGGAATCACATGTCCCGTCGTTTTGCTGAGCGCATTCGTAAGCAGCAAATAAATGGCTTCCGCTTGATCCGCGGGCGTTATGGCAGATTTGGTCAACGTACGCTGGGCATAGAAATTAGCTAGCTTGTCGCGCAGTTCATCATCACCTTCCGCTTCACTGTATTCTATATCATACTTTGCGAGCGAAGCAATCACTCGATCTCTTGGAAACATCGTGCTCCCCTTCACTACCGTCGCCGGAGCCACCGCATTGACGCGAGTGATTGGGGCCAACTCTACAGCGAGCTCCCTCACCATATGGTTCGCCGCTGCTTTGCTCGTATCATAAGCGATACTGCCTTTCTTGGCCACAACAGCGTTCGCACTCGTAGTGATTACGACATTACTGGGTAAACTCTGCTTGGCAAAAATCTTCTCTGACGCTGCTTTCGTCGCCAGATAGCCCCCTTTTACATTGATATCAAACGTAAGCGTAAAGGCATCATCGGCTATATCGCCCTTTACACTGGGCGGAACGAAAATTCCCGCTGTCACCACCAATGAATCCACTCCACCATAGGCGAGGATCGCCT
>CALDFV010000132.1 GCA_937942145.1 uncultured Opitutaceae bacterium | reverse complement strand
TTGGTGCAGGACAATGCACTCTCAAGACACTAGCTGCTAGGAAATAGCCCCACAACCCATTGGTCCCCAGGGTTTTGTGCGATTTCAAGTCCCGCCCTGGGCACCAGTCGCCGGTAGGTAGCTGGATTTGCACCGCTGAGTGCGTGTCGAAGAGGAAGACTTTTGGGACTGTCACCCTGCGGGTGGTCCGGTTATACTCCGCATCCCGGTTCTGTCGTAAAACCGCCGGCTCGTTTTCTGAACAAGTACCTCGAGGGGGCACTCTCACGATGTGGTATAATACGTATTCTTGCTAGGATCGAAACAGTGGAACCTGATGCTAAATATTGTAGATATGACAAGCGTTCTGCCCCAGAATATTAGACTGCTCATGTTCGGATAGCGATTCGATCATCGATAGAATCGTTTGATGCCATTGGGTGTACTCTGCTCTTAAAAGGCAAACAGGCCAATCCGAGCCTGCCATTAGCCGGTCGGGGCCAAACGCCTCGAGAACGGTATCGACATAGGGCTGTAGGAGATTGGGGTTCCATCTGGACTCAATGACTTCGGTGACCATTCCTGACAGTTTGCAGGCCACGTTTGTCCGTTTGCTGAGTTTGAGGATGTTTTTCTGCCAGTTCTTGTCGAACGTGCTTGAGCTTATCTTAGGCTTCGCGATGTGGTCGACTACGAATTGGATCTTAGGGTGCTGATCGACGAACTCGATGGTCTGAGGTAGGTGCTTTTCAAATATGAGAATATCGTAGACTAGGTTTCGAGATCCGAGCTGCCGAATCCCCTGATTGAAATCTTCCCTTAAAATGAAGTTGTTGTCTTTCTCGTCGTGGATCACGTGGCGCACGCCCACAAGCTTTGGGTTTTCACTCAACCGGTCAAGGGACGCATTGAGATCGGTACGGCAGAGCGGGACCCAGCCGACGACCCCCATAACGGTGGAATTTGCCTCGGAAATTTCTAGAAGCCACTCTGTTTCCTCGATGGTTTGCCTGGCTTGTACCGCAATACATCCGTCGATGTTGTTTTCCGCCATTAGTGGTTCTAAATCAACGGGAAGAAAGTCCCGCTTCAAGACTGTGTGCTCCTCAGAGATCCAGCCATACTCAGCTGAGTCGTATTTCCAGAAATGTTGATGGGAATCGATTTTCATAAGGGGTGGGACGTGATAGCGGTATTTATTGAAACGCTTTGCGACTGTTGCAAGTGGCATTGTGTTGAGAGAACATAGTGGAACCAGATGCCTTGGCATCTCGATTGAACCGTGAACTCTAAACTTATGCTAATTTGGCATTTGAAATTCGGTCTCGACCGATCAATTTTCTCTAAATGCCTAATCAAGCGGTTTTCATACTTACGGATACACAGGGGACAGACGTCATCGGATGCTATGGCCGACCCGAAATGAAGACGCCTTATATCGATAAGATGGCTGCAGAAGGAATCCGATTTAACCGCGCATATTCCACCCAGCCGGTATGTGGCCCGGCTCGGTCAGCGATCTTTACAGGGTTGTATCCACATTCCAACGGTGTGCTTGGAAACGATATGGCACCATGCCTAGACGCGAAGACGATTGGGCAGAGACTTTCTGGTTTGGGCGTCCGCACCGGCTATATCGGCAAGTGGCATTTGGACGGAACGGACTATTTTGGCAATGGAGTTTGTCCTGAGGGTTGGGACCCAGAGTACTGGTTCGATGGGCGTTGCTACCTCGATAGTTTGGAAGGCAAGAAGGAAAGGGACTTCTCTCGACTCGTTCCAACGGCCAAAGACATGCGAGACAATGGGTACGATGAAGCTTTTACCATGGCCCACCGTAGCGTAGACAAGGCATTGGAGTTTATTGAACGCTACAAGGATGAAGACTTTTTTCTCGTCGTCTCTATAGACGAGCCGCATCATCCCTATGTCTGTCCCGCAGAATACTTGGAAGCTTTCGAAGGTTTTGAATACAAGCTGGGCCCTAATGCGAAGGATACTTTGAAGGATAAACCTCAGTCTCAGAAAGATTGGTCGAATCATGTTAAGTCACATCTCGGAGATGGTGAGACGCTTCGGATGGACGCCTTTTTCGCGTGCAACAGTTATTGTGACTATGAAATTGGGCGAATTAGAAATGCCATAGATAAATGGATACCGAACGCTTTGTCAATTTACACATCTGATCACGGTGACATGTTGGGGTCGCACGCATTGCTGGGCAAAGGTCCAAATATGTACGAGGAGATTGCTAAAATTCCTTTCATTGTTCGATGGAATGGCCATTCGCCAGCTGGAGCAGTTGTGGATCGTCCCATTTCGCACATCGACCTTGTGCCCACGGTTTTGGAGTTCTTTGGCCAAGATTCACCAGAGATTCTGCATGGTGAAAGCCTGCTGACGGTCTTTTCGAATCCGACTGCGTGTGACCGCGAAAAGGTGTTTTTGGAGTTCAACAGATTCGAGCTGGATCACGATGGGTTTGGAGCGTTCTCACCAACAAGGTGTGTAACGAATCGCCGATACAAACTAGCCATCAACCTGACGGATAAGGACGAGCTGTACGATTTGGAAACCGACCCAGACGAGCTTAGGAATCTCATTGATGACGAAGCGCATGCGGCGATCAGGGATCAGCTCCATGGAGAGATCGTTGAATGGATGAGTCGTACGAGAGATCCTTTTCGGGGGCCGCAGTGGATTTCCAGAGCTTGGAATGGTCGAGCAGCGAGCAGTTGGGGAGGACCGACTCGACCCCGTCCCGCCGATGGATTCAATCCGCATACCCTGCTATACGATACCGCTGAACCGATCGATCGTCTTGTTTACGACAAGCATTGAGTTAGTTTTAGCGGGACTTGCAGTGGGCAAACGCCACCACTAGAGAATGATCTAGGTCCCTAATCGCGTTGGGATTCTTTTGCCATCTAGATCCCTCTTGAATCGTATTCAAACTTATGAGGTGTTTTGTTTGGGTGTTCGGAATGGGAATGGCGGGAAGTCTTTTGCTGGGAGATGTGTTTCGTTTGGAGAGTAGGTCCGAGTCACCTAAGCTGATTGAGCTTTATACATCGGAAGGCTGTAGCAGTTGTCCTCCTGCTGAAAAATGGTTGAGTGGATTCTTGAAGGATCCAGGTTTATGGACGCACAGAGTTCCTGTAGCCTTCCATGTTGATTATTGGGATCGCCTAGGCTGGAAGGACAAGTATGCCAGTCGGGAAAACACGCTTCGCCAGTACCGACTTAGGGATGAAGGCGCTGTGAAATCGGTCTACACACTGGGTTTTCTCGTTAATGGGCAAGAGTGGAGGGGGTGGTTTCAAGGAAGTTCGATCGATGAGGTCCGTAGCAAAGTGGCCGACGGCGAATTGATTGTTGAAATTAGTGACGGAGAACTAGTCGCTATGTATACAGGAATAGGTGACAGTGTACTCTTGAACGTGGCGATTTTGGGGCTCGAAATGAGGTCGAAGGTGCTGAAGGGAGAAAATCGGGGGCGTTTGTTGAATCACAATTTTGTCGCACTAGAGCATCGAGAGCTTCCTTTTCTTGAGGGAAGAGCGGAGCTTGTGATCCCGCCGGTCGATACGGAGATTGCATCGAGATTTGGTCTAGCCGCCTGGGTTGTTTCACAAGGCCAGCCTAGGCCCAAAGTAGTCGTTGGAAATTGGTTACCGATTGAAGCGTTGGCACGGAAGTAGGCGTTTGTAGCAACATCGAGGGACTCGAGCTTCGCAGCGTTCAGATTGACTGGTGAAAGAGCATCTTAATCACGGTGTCTTACCGGTCCAGATTGAATGGACGGACCATCAGAGGGGAAGCTTGATCTGCCAATGAAGTGAACTAGATTCGCTCAATCGATACGCTCAGAATCTGAACATCATCGACTGGCTTGTCGCCTGCTTCTGTTTCGACTTCCTGAATTGCGAGGGCGACATCCATGCCCTCGATCACCTTTCCGAAAACGGTGTGTTTGCCATTCAGCCAGCTCGCGCCGTCCGTATTCGTGACAATGAAAAATTGAGATCCATTGGTGCTGGGACCGGAATTGGCCATGCAAACGGTGCCATATTCTACTTTGCCGATAAGGGTGGGTTGCTCGACTGGCGAGTCGGTCCCGATGAGGGCTTGAAGCTCTTCGACGGTTTTCCCGATTAGCGGTTGACCTGAGTTTGAGGCCTGAATCGCGGTGAATAGGGCGGCGACTTCGGGTACCGGGCTTTCTCCTTCGTGTTCTTGCAAGTGAGGTGCGAAGAGAGCTTGGAATACAGCGTTCGCGGTATCCTCGTCCTTAATCTCGCCCGTTATCTGAGCCAGTTTGGGTTCGAATCGCGTCAATTTGTCGGTAGATCCCAGCAGGGCCTGGAGCTCCTCCACGGTCTTTCCAATGAGAGGCTCGACGCTTTGAGCCGTCTGCATTTCCTGGAAAATTGCGGCGATTTCTGGGATTGGACTATTGCCTTGGTTCTCCATAAGATGGGGGCGGAAGAGTGTCCCAAAAACTTCATTTGCGGTAGAGGCATCGGCAATTTCACCTTCGAGAGGGACGACCTTCCCCGCATAGCACTCATCTTGAAACTGGTAGCCTGGTCCGCCTGTACCCGTTCCGAGTGGGCAGCCTCCTTGGATCATAAAGTCTTTTATCACCCGGTGAAAAATGAGGCCGTCGTAAAAGGGCTCGTTCTTCTCTTCGCCATCGGGAGCGGTCCAGGTCTTGGAGCCGTCAGCGAGACCGGCGAAATTCTCGACGGTAATCGGGGTCTTGTCTTCAAAAAGCTCTATTACGATCGTGCCCTTGTTCGTTTCCATACGAGCGACTAAAGTCGTCGGTTTTTTCGAACATCCTGCGAGCATGGTGAGGACCGCAATCAGGCTGAGAGCGATGGACTGGGAGTAAGAAAGCTTCATAGGGGGCGAAGTAAGAGCGCACTCGATTAGTGCGGCAACCTCAATTTTCGCCCAGGCCAATATGGAGTGGTAATTGACCGGGGACGGCTATTTGAAGATCTCCGCCAGTTTGGCTTCGAGTTTAGCTCCTCGTAGGTTTCGGGCGATAATGTTGCCTTTCGGGTCGAGCAGGAAGCTCATTGGCAGAGCGTTCACATTATAGGCGGCGGCCATTGGCGAGTCCCAGCCAAGCGAATCAGAAATCTGTGGCCAGGTTACCCGATCACGCTTGGAGGCCTGTTCCCAAATCGAACGGCTGTCATCTAGATTGATGGCGAAAATGGTGAAGTTGTCGGTGGAGTGCTTGTCGAGAAGCTGTATGTAGTGCCGGTTTTCGACACGGCAAGGCACGCACCAGGATGCCCAGAAGTCGACGAGAACGTATTGGCCCTTGAAATCCTCGAGCCGATGGGATTTGCCGTCTAGGGATTGGCCGGCGAGGGAGGCTCCCTTGGCGCCGATAGCGGTGCGCCGAAATGATTGTACTTTCTCAATCATCCGCTTCGAGATCGCTGCTTGGGGGCGATTTGCGGAGAAAGCCTTAACCGCATTTTCTAGCTCACTGAGTCGGTAGTCAGGATCCCACCTTAGAGAGGTTGCGTAGAGGGCAACGGATTTCCCTATTTGCTCGATAGTAAAGTCATTCAACTCGCGGCGGTGTGCAGCGTATCCTTCCACCTCTTGTTCAGAGAGCGCGGCCAATCGCCCGGCTGATGCTCCGCGAGCGGTTGCTTCGTTAAGCGCGGCCCTTGGTGGGTATACGAGGCGAGCGAGCGATTCTTTGCGAAAGGATTCATAAGCGAGGAGGGCATCTGTGTCGGGAGAGCCGGCTATTTTGAGGGCTCCGTGATCCTTTATGTCGGTTTGGATAACCAATCTTTGTCCCTCGTCGATCGCTAGGGAAATTTTACGGTCGCCGGGGAAAGCTAAGCTAAACAACCCCGGTTCGCCCTCGAACTGCTGATTAAAGTTGCCCTCCGAGTCGACTAAGAGCTCTCCTTCGAGAGTTTGGGCCTTAAGCTCGAGATTCTCTCGAAAGAGTTTGGGAACTTCGTCTGGGCCGACTTCTGGAAGCGATCCTGAAATCCAAAAATCACCCATGGCGATGGATCGGAAGAGAACTATCGTGGCTAGCAGCGGCAAAAGTCCCTTGCGAACGAATCTTGGATTTAGTGTTACTAGCATTAAATTGGGGAGGTGTTTTTACCAAAAGACCTACGCTTTGAATCGAGGTTTAATTTCAATGTATTTCCACTTTTCGGTTTTGAGAGAAGGGTAGCGTTAAAAATTGGCAGTAATTCGAGATCTTTGCTCGTAGAGAAAGGATTAAGAAGAAAGACTACAGTTGATTCTATCCCCGCCTCCTCTCCATGCCAACTAAATCATCCCTGAGCCTTCTGATTTTCCTCGGTTTCAATCTAGCTGCGTTCGGCCAATCGATGACTTCGTCCGAAATACTTCACGAGCTACAAAAACTGAAAAAAGTGGGTTCCGTCCTTTTTGTGGCGGCTCATCCAGATGACGAGAACACGACTTTGCTTTCGTACTTGGCTCAGGAAGAGAAGCTAGACACGGCTTATCTCTCGTTAACGAGGGGCGGCGGCGGGCAAAACTTGATAGGCTCTGAATTGAACCAGGAACTGGGCCTGATCCGAGCGAACGAATTGCTGCAAGCCCGCAGAATTGACGGGGCCATCCAGTTGTTTACGCGAGCCCGAGATTTTGGCTATTCCAAGAACCCGGAAGATACACTCGAGAATTGGGAGGAAGACGAAGTACTCGGTGACGTGGTGTATGCGGTCCGCCAATTTAGACCGGATGTCATCATTACTCGTTTCAATCCCGCGGCAGGGCCGACTCATGGTCACCATACTGTGTCTGCCCAATTGGCTCTGAAGGCATTTAGCCTAGCGGCCGATCCGGATGCCTTTCCGGAGCAATTGAGCGAGCTTGAAGCGCATCAGGCAAAAAGGATTTTCTGGAACGGGTTTGGGCAAAGAAGGAGGAGCGGAAGTGGACCACCGCCCGCGAACTTAGAAGACGAATCGCGAGAAGTGGTGTCTTTGGAAGTGGGACGTTACAATCCGTATCTAGGAACTTCTTACACGGAGCTTTCGGCGAGAAGCCGTAGTATGCACAAGAGCCAAGGTTTTGGACGGGCGGGGCAGCGCGGATCTCAGGTCGAGCGAATGGTCTTGCTGGCCGGCGAACCCGCATACGGTGATTTCCTTAAGGGTGTCGAAACCAGCTGGCGCCGCTATTCCGGTAGCTCTCAACTGGATTCGCTCTTAGAAAGCGCCATTGGCGACTTTGATGCGGCGGCTCCCTGGAAAACGGTTCCTGCGTTACTAGAGATAGACGCGCTACTAGAAAAACTTCCTGTTGATCGGCAAGTTCGTTCCAAGCGGAACTCGTTGCAAAAGCTCATTGCGGCCTGTATGGGGCTTCATTTGCAAGCGCGAGCGCCTCAGGCAGACTTGACGCCCGGTGAGTCTGTGAAGCTCGATGTGGAATTTATAAACCGTTCCCCCATCGAAGCGAGAGTTGTCAACTTGGAGGCGAATCTATTCGAGAGCTCTCGTTGGCCCGAGGAGATTTCGTTAACCCGTATGGAAGATTTGGATAAGAAGCTGGATTCAAACGCAGTCGAGTTCGTTTCGCTCAATGTGGATTTGCCTATCGATTCTCCTCTAACGCGTCCCTACTGGCTCGAGGACGAAGCCAGCGTGGGTATCTACAGCCTTCGCAATCGGCGATTGCTGGAATTGGAGTCGATACCATCTTCGCTTTCTGTTTCGGCCATTGTTGAGATCCAGGGTCGCCCGGTTGCCTTGAATGTTCCGGTGGTTCAGGTCGTTAGTGATCCCGTGAAAGGTGAGGTGCACGAGCAGGTCGTGATACGTCCTGAGATTACTCTCTCGCCTGAGAATTCCATTTTGCTTTTTGAGAATTCGCAAGCGAAGGAGATCGAAGTACTCGTCGAGAGCAATGTGGAGGCAGCGGTCGGAAAATTGACGGCGGAAGGCCCCCAGGGCTGGAAGATCAGTATTGCCCAGCCAGAGTTTGAGCTGGAGGATGGGCAACGCTCGCAACGGATCCGGGTAAAATTGACGCCTCCCCCTACCGCTTCCGAAGGAAAGGTCGTCTTTAAGGCGGTTGGCGAGTCGGGTAAAGAATTCGATTCGAGCTACCGTGAGATCTACTATGAGCATATTGGCCGGCAGCCGATTCTCAATCGAGCGGTCACCAAGGTGACAAGATTGGACCTAGGGCGCGGAGGAAGCCGAGTCGCCTGTATCGAAGGGGTTGGAGATACCGTTCCGGACACTCTGAGCAAGATCGGCTATGAAGTGGACATGGTGTTGATTGAAGAATTGGAGAAAGGGCGTCTAGATAGTTACGACACGGTGTTACTCGGACCACGCGTGTTTGACGCCCATGCGGGATTGGACAAAAGATTTGATGTGCTCCTCAACTACGTAGAGAATGGGGGAACGCTTGTATCCCAGTACAGCACGACAAGTTTTAGAGCGAAGTCACAGTTTACATCCCCTTACCCCATTCGATTGTCCAGAGATCGTGTTTCCGAGGAAAAAGTAGAGATGCGGTTGCTTCAACCAGATCACGCTGTATTTAACTACCCTAATAAGATTACTAAAATCGACTTTGATAATTGGATACAAGAGAGAGGGCTCTATTACGCTTCGTCATGGGACGATCGCTATGACGCGCTGATCTCCGCCAACGACAGAGGGGAACCCCCGAGAGATGGAGGACTTTTAGTGACCCAACACGGTAAGGGCTGGTACGTGTACACGGGACTTTCCTTTTTTAGACAGTTGCCAAATGGGAATCCAGGCGCGATACGACTATTTGTGAATTTAATATCTTTAGGCCATGGAGACTGAACCCGAGAATGAAATTGCCGCTTCCGTCAAAGACGAAAGCTCTAAAGGCTGGACCAAGCTTTACCTAGTTGTGGTAGCCGCATTGGCGGGGCAGATCGCGTTTTATGCCTGGCTGACTAAAACCTTCGAGTAGTTCGAGGTCCACTAAGCATGAGCGGAATTGATATTACTGTTTTGGGGGTAACCCTCTTCGCCATCGTCTTTTTTGGAGTATGGATGACCCGGAATGACCAAAAGCTAGACGAGTTTCTAAAGGGAAATTCCAATAGTTGGGGAACGATAGGCTTATCGGTCATGGCTACCCAGGCCAGTGCGATCACCTTCCTTTCGACTCCGGGGTTGGCCTACGATAGCGGAATGGCCTTTGTGCAAAACTACTTTGGCATGCCGTTGGCCCTCATCCTGATCGCCATCGTTTTTGTACCCATGTATTACAAGCTCGAGCTATGTTCGGTGTACGAATTTCTGGAGCATCGGTTCGACTCGAAAACACGCACTTTGGGAAGCGTGATTTTTCTTATTCAGCGGGGTTTTTCTGCTGGAATCACAATCTATGCCCCGTCGATTATCCTGACCAGCGTTCTTGGCTGGGATATGAATACTACGGTTATTGGGGTCGGCTTGGCTGTCGTCATTTACACGGTGACGGGAGGTTCCCACGCGGTGAGCCTTACTCACAAATACCAAATGACGGTGATTCTCTCTGGCATGGCAGTCGCGTTTGGAATCGTTGTATACAAAATTTCAGGACACGCAGGATTTAGGGAAAATTTGAGCATTGCGGGAGCGCTCGGGCATCTCAACGTGATCGACTTCTCATTTGATTTGGACAAACGTTACACGCTATGGTCCGGATTGCTCGGCGGGTTCTTTCTTTCCCTGTCGTACTTCGGGACGGACCAGTCTCAGGCACAGCGCTATATGTCAGGGCAATCGATTCGAGATAGCCGGCTGGGTTTGATGTTTAATGCCTTGTTGAAGGTTCCTATGCAGTTCATGATCCTGCTGCTAGGAGTTCTCGTATTTGTCTTCTACCAATGGGAAAAGCCACCCGCTACTTTTCTTCCTGAATCCATGACAGAGGCGGCGCTCGCTGCCGATGCGGAGACTTACCAAGACTATGAAAACGCGTTCATTAGCAATTTCGAAAGTCAGAAGAGCGCGATGCAGGAATTCGTCGGAGCCTTGCGAGCAGGGGATGAAGCGCTGGCGATCTCCCGCAAAGAAAAACTGAAGGCAGCAGGAGAGGAGAGTCGGCAATCCCGAGCCGACTTAAAGACGCACATTACGACGGTTACCGGAGCGGAGAGCATGAAAGAAACGGACTACGTCTTTATTCACTTCGTCTTGAACGAGTTGCCAATCGGATTGATTGGATTGCTAGTCGCCGTTATCCTGAGTGCCGCTATGTCGTCAACCGCTTCAGAATTGAGCGCATTGGCGACCATTTCGACGGTAGATTTCTACCAAAGCCATTTCAGAAAAAACCAATCGGATGCCCACTACAAAACGGTTTCGCGTGTATTCACTGCAGTTTGGGGTGGGCTGGCGATTCTCTTTGCCCTTTTTGCGAGTATGGTAGAAAGTTTGATTGAAGCGGTTAATATTGTAGGTTCGCTGTTTTATGGAACGGTACTTGGACTGTTTTTAGCGGCGTTCTTCATTAGAAGAATCGGAGCGCACGCCGCTTTTATCGCCGCGATCATTGCTCAACTGTCGGTTTTGTTTATTTACTTTTCGGATATCGTCACGATCGGCTACCTTTGGTATAATCTAATCGCCTGTGGCCTAGTGATTGTGTTGAGCCTTATGATACAAACTGTGATGGGAGGCAGGAAGGTCTAGTGTCTTTACCGGTTATTTGTTTTGGCCAGCAGCCCTGTGGGATTTTTCCTAATCGGTTTGTGTTTTCAAAAATAAAAACCGCTCGACGATTACAGTCCGAAATTGGAGGAAGAATCGTATTCTTCCTGCATGACAGCGACCATGACTTTCGGGAAACTTGCGCTAGTTTAGTCAATCGCCATACCGGTAAAACTGAGCGAATCAACTTCGAGTCCGTAAACAAGATCCAGAAGCTTTACTCTCCATTGTATTGCAAGTCGATAAAGCCTGGCTGGAAGGAGAAAGCTCGACGCTGCCTGCCAAATTTGGTCGCCCCGGAACTTGTCGAGGTTTTCGATTCTGTTGATTCCTCAAACGTTACAGAATTTTGCATAGAGATGTATCAGAAGATGGGATTGCTAGAGGGAATTGAGATCGTGCGTTCAAGCGACCCGAAGCTACGGGAAACGGCGATTGAAGTGAATGACTATTTTTTGGATACACCGTATGAGGGGGAGATCGTTAGAGCGCGTTATCGAGAGGAAGGCTACTGCCTTTTTAAAGGCGGTGGCAAATTTATCCCTATTGAAGTCCCTGTCGTTCGGAAGTCGATGATTAGCCCGGCCCGGGATACTCGCCTCCGTTGGATGCAATCTGTGGTGCATTGCACTCATTACATCGCAGGGGAAGGGGAAATTCAGTACTTGAATCAAAGTGACGCTCCTGAGATTGAATTTGTGAAGCGCGACTTTATTGAAAGACCAGGAGATGCATACGCAGAGTGGAAACATGACTGGTAGCCGCATTTTAGTTTTTGGGGCTCATCCGGACGACATAGAGTTCGGTTGCGGCGCTGTGCTCTTGGACGCAGCAGCCCGTGGCGCTAAAATCGATCTAGTAGTGCTCTCAAGAGGCGAAGCGGGATCCCATGGAAATCGGTCCATTCGTGAGAAGGAAGCCCTCAAGGCTGCGGAAATGATGGGGGCCGCGCTTCACTTTGCCTCAACTCCAGGGGATACCCGTCTCCAGGCTGACCTTGAAATCAAGCTTCTTGCAGCGAAAGAGATTCGTCGGCTCAAACCAGATTTGGTTTTTGCTCCTACGGGTCATCTGAATCAGCATCCTGACCATCGTGAGACCAGCCGCCTCGTTCGGGATGCGAATCGTCTAGCGCGGTACGGGAAGACCCCGGGTCTTGAGAACTGGGAGCCGCATGCGAGCAGGGCTCTTCTGTTTTACGATATTTCGAGTGAGTCTTCGGGGATGGATGGATTAGTGCCCATTCTGGTCGATATTTCCTCCCAAGTGGAAAAGTGGATAGATCTGATGAAATGCCACGAAAGTCAGACCGGGAGTCTAGACTATGTCGACTTGCAACTCTCGCGGGCACGCACCCTAGGCATACAGGCAGGCGTGAACTCCGCACTCCGTCTATATTCTGAAGGTCCCTTGCTTTGGAGTTCGATTGAGACGGTCCTTTCCGCTTCTGGACCTCGATTGTAACTCGCTTTGAGCATGGAGAAACCGCTGAATATCGCCTTGCTTTGCCATCCTACCGTGGGCGGTAGCGGAATTTTGGCTACAGAGCTCGGGCATCGACTAGCGGATCGCGGTCATGAGATCTATGTGATCTCCGAGCGCCCGCCATTCCGATTGAGAGAGGACCATCCTCGGATTCACTTTTGCGAATCAACTCCAGTGGAGTTCCCCCTTTTTAAAAGCCCTGACCACACGCTTCCACTAGCCACGCGGATCGCTGAGGTTTGCGCGAATCATCAAATTGATCTCATTCATGCGCACTATGCGATTCCGCATACCGCCGCTGCCTGGATTGCCAAGGAGTTAATCGGACAGGCCGCACCGCCGATTATTACGACCCTGCATGGCACTGATATCATCTACCTTGGAGCGATGGCTGAGTATCGACCACTGCTTCAGCATGTTCTCGAAGCATCGAATTTGGTGACTTGCGTTTCCCGGAACTTGAAGGAGCGCACCGAGCAACTTTTTAACCTGGATGCTGAAATTGAAGTAGTGCCGAATTTTTTCGAGCCCAAGCCGGTTACTCGATCGCGGGAGGACATTCGAGCCTCTTTAGATGTTGGGGATGGCGTTTTGGCAATTCATGCCTCGAATCTCCGTTCAATAAAACGAATTGATCTGATGCTGGATGCCTTTAAGGAAGCGGTATCCCGTTGCGATGCGAATCTCCTGATTTTGGCGGGAGCAGACGCATCACGGATTCAACCTGAGATCAAAAAGCGCGACCTCGAGAGCCATGTCCGAATCGTTGATGATGTGTATGAGATTGATAATTACTACGCCGCCTCGGACTTCACCCTGTATACTTCGGAATATGAGAGTTTCTGCCTTGGAATTCTAGAGGGGATGAGTCATGGGTTGCCTAGTATCTCCTTTGAAGTTGGAGGCATCCCTGAAGTCGTGGTCGATGAAGAGTCAGGCATTCTGGTCCCATTTGGGGATATCGAAGCGTTAGGCGCCGCAATTGTGAGACTAGTTGGGGACCGAGATTGCCGAAAAGAGATGGGTGCCAGTGCAAGGGCGAGGGCAGAAAAAGAGTTTTCAGCAGATGCGATTGTGGATTCTTATTTGGGGGCCTACAGGAGAGTTCTAGCTCGCGCGTGTTCAAATCAAGCGTAGCTAGGCTTCTTGCTCCAGTCAGTCCCCAAATCAAATTTCAACACCTTTTGTTGCAATTGCCGCGAGTTTTTCCAAACTTAGTTGTATGAGGCTTCTGTTGATCGTAATTGCAATTTTGTCCCCTCTCTCTCTTCTTGCCCAAAAATACCCGCCGAAAGATTGGCAAATCTCCACGGCGATTTTGGCGGCGCCAGAGCTTGAGCGTGAAAACGCGACGGTGATCGGTTATGACAGGGGTGGCGAATTGACCGTTATTCGGCAAGGTACAAACGATCTTATTTGTCTTGCAGACGATCCGAGCCGGAAGGGGTTCAGCGTTGCTTGCTATCACAAGAGCTTGGAGCCTTTCATGGCTCGTGGACGGGAACTGAAAAAACAAGGTAAGTCTTCCGAGGAGATTTTCAATATTCGTGAGGAAGAAGCGAAAGCGGGCACCCTAGAAATGCCCGAACACGCATTGCTCAATGTTCTTACGGGACAAGTGAATGAGACGACTAAGGAAGTGGAGAAGACGCATTTGAGATATGTGTATTACATTCCCTTTGCCACGTCCGAAAGTACGGGTCTTCCTCTGGGTCCGATTTCTCCGGGCGCGCCCTGGATCATGAACCCCGGCACGCATCGGGCGCATATCATGATTACGCCTCCGAAAGGTAAGTAGCGTCAGCCGTTTATCTCGCGGTTGATTCTCTCTTCAAGCGCTTCCCTGCTTATCGTTCCTGAGTGCCGCCACTTTTCTTCGCCGTTGACGAAGAGAACGAACACTGGAACTCCTTGAACTTTATATTGGTCCGCGATTTCGGGGTTCGCGTCCACATCGATTTTAAGGATCGCTGCCTTTCCTTTGAATTCCGAGCCTATGGCATCAATGACGGGTTCCATCTGTTTACAGGGGGCGCACCATTGCGTTTGAAAGTCGACCAAGGCGAGGCGGCTTTGGGATAGGGTTTGGGCAAAGTCCCTTGGACTGATTGATGGGTTGAGTTTTATGGATCCAGAATCAGACTTTTCCAGCGGAAGCTCTGCTTTGTTCCATGCGCCGATCCCTCCCAAGAGGTTGTATACCTTGCTAAACCCGTTTTTGCTCATGGTCTTAGCTGCTTGGGAGCTGCGGCCTCCCGAACGACAGTAGACATAGATGGGTTTGTCTTTCTGCATGAAATTTAGCTTTCGCTCGAAATTTTCGTCGTAAATGTTGATTACACTGGCTCCCGGGATCTTTCCTTGCGCCACCTCCTCGGGTGTTCTCACATCCAGTAAAATGCCTTCCCCGCTATCGACGAACGCCTTGAATTCTTGCACCGAAAGGTCTTCGATTGGCGAGTCCGCCAAGGCAGTTCCGGCTGCTAGAAGCAGTGTAATGGTAAATCGGCTCAAAAACAGGTGCATGGTGCGATTGATTGGATGGTTGATTATCTAGAAAGTTTGGAGGAAAAGTAGAATGGTGGCGATTCAATTTTAAGGGGTGAGTCTATTCGATTCTGGGTTGAACTGGAGGAACAAGCAACCTAGGAAGGAATTAGCGAATATTATGGAATACAGAAGAATGGGAAGAACGGGCCTGAAGGTTTCCGAGCTCTGTTTGGGAACGATGACGTTTGGAAAGTACACGGACCTCAAAGAGGCAGAGCGATTGGTTGACCTTTCCCTCAATGCCGGTATAAACTTTATCGACACAGCGGATGCTTATGGAGCAGGGGACTCGGAGTCGTATCTTGGGAAAATTTTAAAGGATCGTAGGGATAATGTTGTGCTAGCGACGAAGTTCTTCAATCCAATGGGCCCTGGGATCAATGATTCAGGAATGAGCCGGGTTCGTATCTTCAAAGCGATTGAAGCGAGTCTGCAACGGCTGAAGACGGACTACATTGACGTCTATTATATCCATCATGTGGATATAGAAACACCACTTGAGGAAATGCTGGAGGCTCTCAACGATCTTGTTCGATCTGGAAAAGTTCGCTATATCGCCTGCAGCAACTATGAGGCTTGGCGTTTGATGGAATCGCTTTGGATTAGCGATAGTCGTCATTGGGCGCGCTTTGAATGCTACCAACCTCAGTACAATCTTGTGATTCGAGACATCGAGGAAGAGCTCGTGCCGCTGTGTGAGTACAAGGGTTTGGGAATCGTGACGTGGAGTCCGCTGGCCAACGGCTTTCTGACAGGAAAGTATCGAGGCAAAGTAAGCGTGCTCGAGGGTACGCGTTCGGAAGATAATTGGGTCTTCAATCCCAGCTTCTTTGCGGACAATGCGGAAGAGACTTTGGGCGTCGTTTTGAAGATTGCGAATGAGATGGACGTGTCAGCTGCTCAAGTCGCAACTCGATGGATACTAGAGCAACCGGCGATGACATCGGTCATTGTAGGGGCACGGAACTGTGAGCAGCTGAGAGACAACCTCGGGGCGAGTCGCATCCGATTCAGTCCGGAGCAACTGGAGCAGTTGAACAGGGTATCAAAACTTAAAGATCGCTATCCCAAGTCCATGGAGTGGAATATGAGGGAGAGGCGGGCTAGCGCAGTAAAGGTGCTTCAAACGGAAGACTAGTTTCTGATTAACAAGAGTAACGAAAATTATGAGTGTAGCAATTATCACCGGCGGTGGTTCTGGAATCGGTAAAAGCGTCGCAATCGCCTTAGCGAAGGCGGGGTATTCCGTATCACTAGCGGGAAGACGGCGGGAGGCTCTAGATGAGACGGAGTCAGCCATTCGCGACAACGGAGGCAGCGCAGTTGCGATCCAAACCGATATTACGGACCCGAAAGGAGTGGATGCGCTCTTCTCAAAAACAGTAGAGGCATTCGGTCGAGTGGATTTGCTTTTCAACAATGCCGGTATGTTTGGATCGGCGGCCCTTCTCGAAGAATTGACTTTCGAAGACTGGAAAGCGGTAGTCGATGTGAATCTGACAGGAGCCTTTCTCTGTACGCAGGCTGCTTTTCGGGTTATGAAAGGTCAGGATCCTCGCGGTGGCAGGATAATCAACAATGGATCGATCTCTTCCCAGACTCCGAGACCGAATTCGGCCCCCTATACGGCGACCAAGCATGCCATAACTGGGCTAACGAAGTCCACCTCGCTCGATGGTAGAAAATACGATATTGCCTGTGGCCAAATCGATATTGGTAACGCGACGACGGATCTGACCGCCAAGATGAAGAAAGGCGTGCCTCAAGCGGATCTTTCTATTAAGGTTGAACCCACTATGTCAGTAGAAAATGTGGCGAATGCGGT